>NZ_JAAGPL010000246.1:0-11456 GCF_017104785.1 Burkholderia sp. Ac-20353
CCGCCCACAGCACCCGCGCCCGCGGTGGAGACCGCACCCGTCGCCACGCCGGCGGCGGAGTCTGCGCCGCAGGCAGCCCAGCCGGCGGATGCCGCGACGGCAGCCCGCATCGCCCGCATCGAAGCGGCTGCCGCACGCATCGCGGCAGCCGGGCAGTCAGGTTCGCGGGGCACGGCCAAGCGCCAGGTGCAGCAGGTCGCCCATGCGAACGCGACGTCGTCGTCCACCGATCATTAAGTCATCCAAGGGGAAGCTCATGAAATCCGCCTACCTCGTTTTCGCACGGCGCGCGGCGCTCGCCGTGCCGCTTGCCGCCGCACTCGCCGGCTGCATGTCGTCGACGCCGGTGTGGGACACCCGCTTCGGCGAATCGGTCCGCCCCGTGCTGCAAGCGCAGATCATCGATCCGCACGCCGCCGAACATGCGCCGTCCTCGGCCGGCATGCCGGGCTCTGCTGCGTCGGCCGCGCTGGACAACTACGACAAGTCGTTCCAGGCGCCGGAGCCGAAGGCCAATGCGTTCGTGATCGGTATCAGCAAGGGCAGCGCCCAATAACGACAGGTTGCTCAGGGAGATTGCCATGTCCAGCGTCTTTAAACCCTCGCAGGCCTTCCGCAACATCCATCGTCAGCGCGGCGTCGTGGCAGTAATCGTCGCGTTCACGCTGGCGGTACTGATCGGATGCGTCGGCCTCGCGCTGGACCTCGGCAAGTTGTACGTCGCGCGGAGCGAACTACAGAACAGTGCCGACGCCTGCGCGTTGGCCGCCGCGCGCGATCTGACAGGGGCGATTGCGAACCTGTCGGTTTCGGAGGCGGCCGGCATCACTGCCGGCCACCTGAACTACGCGATGTTCCAGGGCGCGCCGGTGCAATACCAGACGAATTCGAGCGTCACCTACAGCGATTCGCTGACGAATCCGTTCCTGCCGGCCAGCTCGGTCACGTCGCCGTCGACGATCAAGTACGTGAAGTGCACGGCGTCGCTGACCAACATCCCGAACTGGTTCATGCAGGTGCTGAACGTGCTGCCGGGGATGAACGTCGCGAACGCGTCGGTGGCGGCGACTGCGGTGGCGACCACCGGCTCCGCGCAGACGACCTGCGCGATTCCGGTGTTCCTCTGCCAGAAGAGCGGCGGCCATACGCCCGGCGAGTGGCTGAGCGCGCTCGGCACGACGACGACGTGGGGGTCCGGGAACTTCGGCTGGGCGGCGCTCGACGGATCGAACAGCAATTCGGAGATCACCAACGAGCTGACCGGCAACTATTGCAGCTTGCCCGCGACCGGCTCGCAGATCGGCTCGCCGGGGCAGAAGGCTGCCAGCGCCGATGCATGGAATACGCGTTTCGGGGTCTACGGACACGGCTTCAAGCAGCCGACGGCCGGCACGCCGGACAACACGCCGGACTTCACGGGCGTGACCTACAACGCGGCGACGGGCGATGCGCCGACGTCGAACATCTACGGCTCCACCGACGCATACACGAAGTTCGTGAACGCGCGGCTCAAGAATAACGTGTACCAGGGCGACCAGGCGACCGGGATCAGCACGGGCGGCACGGCGCTTACCCAGAGCGGTTACCAGACCTACGGCGCGGACCGCCGCATCGCGCTTGCGCCTGAAGTCGACTGCTCGGCGTTGGTCGCGAACGGTACCCACAAGACGGCCGTGTTGCGCTGGGACTGCGTGCTGATGCTCGAGCCGATGGATTCGAGCGCGGGCAGCGGCGGCGCCGGCAGCATCGTCGCGCAAGTCGAGTATCTCGGCACGTCGACGGCGGCCGGCAACCCGTGCGCGAGTGAAGGCGTACCGGGCGACGGCAGTTCGGTCGGCCCGCAGGTGTCGATGCTCGTCCAGTGACCAGGAGACGACCATGAAAAAGCATCTGGCCAGGCGTTCGAAGACACGCGGTGTCGCGGCCGTCGAGTTCGCAATCGTGCTGATCCCGATGATCCTGCTCGTGACCGGCGTCGCCGAGTTCGGCCGCGCGATCTACCAGTACGAGGCGCTGACCAAGGCGACGCGCGACGCGGCCCGCTACCTGTCGACGTTCAAGCCGAGCGATCCTGCGTATCCGATATCGGACGCACAGTGCCTCGTCGTCTACGGCAGCACGACCTGCGGCTCGTCGGGTACCGAGCTCGAGCCGGGCCTCACGACGTCGATGGTCGTCATCTGCGATGCGTCGCATACGACCGGCTGCTCCGGTACCAACGATCCCGCGCAGTTCGCGAACGTGCCGACCTACGACAGCAACAACGGGTCGGCGAGCGGTACGCCGGCGGGCAGCATCAACCTGGTCGAAGTGAAGATCACCGGCTACCAGTATCAGCCGATTCCCGCGTTCCCCGGGCTGCAGCAACTGATCTTCAGCGACATCATCACCGTGATGAGGCAAGTGTCATGAACCCGCGCGCCCTGTCCAAGCCGCGTCGTCGCCGCCAGCTCGGCGCGACCGCCGTCGAGTTCGCGCTGATCGCCGCCGTGTTCAGCACGCTGCTGATCGGCATCGCCGAATTCGGCCGCGTGCTGTTCTACTGGAATACCGCGAGCGAGGCGCTGCGCCTCGGCGCGCGCACCGCAACCGTCTGCGACGCGGATGCGTCGGTCGTCAAGCAGCGCATCACGGACCTGCTGCCGATCCTGTCGAACGCGAACGTGTCGCTCACCTACCTGCCGTCCGGTTGCGATGCCGATGCAGCGACCGCGCGCAGCACCTGCACGTTCGTGACCGTCAAGGTATCGAACGTCACCGTTTCGACGCTGATCCCATTCGTGAACCTGACGGTGACGATGCCGCCGTTCACGACGACGCTGCCGCGCGAGAGCATGGCGACGTCGACGGGCGGCCCGGTTTGCCAATGACAGAACAGGCGAGGCGAACAACATGATCAACATCCTCGTGGCGTCCGACGATACGGGGCGACTGACGCAAATTGCCCGGCTCGTCGCCGAATGCGGCAATTATCGCGTCACGCGTGCGGCCGGCCGGCCGACGCAGATCGAACACCGCACCGACGGGCTCGATGCATTCGACGTGCTGATGATCGACGGCGCGTCGATCGATGCGGCCGAGCTGTCCGCGATCGAGCGGATGTGCCGGCTGCACCAGGGCCTGAACTGCATGCTGATCACCGCGGACGCGTCGCCGCATACGCTGCTCGACGCGATGCGCGCAGGCGTGCGCGACGTGCTCGCATGGCCGCTCGAGACGCCTGCGCTGACCGATGCGCTGCAGCGTGCGGCCGCGCAGAGCAGCCGGCGCGACACGGACGACACGCGCATCGTGTCGTTCCTGTCGTGCAAGGGCGGCGCCGGCACCAGCTTCATCGCCGGCAACGTCGCGTACGAGATCGCGGAGGCATACAAGCGCCGCGTGCTGCTGGTCGACCTGAACCAGCAGTTCGGCGACGCGGCGTTTCTCGTAACCGACGATACGCCGCCGTCGTCGCTGCCGCAGCTGTGCACGCAGCTCGAGCGGCTCGACGGCGCGTTTCTCGATGCGAGCGTCGCGCGCGTGACGGACACGTTCCACGTGCTCGCCGGCGCGGGCGACCCCGTGAAGGCCGCCGAGATGCGCGAGGAAGCGCTCGAGTGGATTCTCGGTGTCGCGGCGCCGCGCTACGACTTCGTGATCTTCGATCTGGGCCTGAGCCTCAATCAGCTGTCGATGGTCGCGCTCGATCGCAGCGACCAGATCGAGCTGGTGCTGCAGCCCGCGATGCCGCATGTGCGCGCGGGCCGCCGGCTGCAGGAAATCCTGATGTCGCTCGGCTATCCGCTCGACCGGCTGCGCCTCGTGCTGAACCGCCAGGCGCGTTCGAGCGAGCGCACGCGCGCCGCGCTCGAGGAAGTGCTCGGCATGCGCGCCGTGTGCGTGATTCCGGACGATGTCGACGTCGTGCTCGAATCGGTCAATCAAGGGCATCCGGTGTCCCGCCTGGCGCGCAACAGCGCGGTGGCGCGCGCGCTGCAGGCTTGCGCGAAGCAGCTCGTCGAAGGCGACCAGCGCGCGACGCACGGCCCGGCACGCAGCGAGCCGCTGATTGCGCGGCTGTTCGGGCGCGGCGGCGCACCGAAGCTCAAGTCAATGTGAAATCTTACGGGGAGTCCATCATGTCATTGCGCGAACAGATGTCGTTGCAACGGTCGCCGGCCTTCATGTCGCGTGCCGATCATGGCAGCGGGGCCGGATCGATGGTGCGCGAAGCGTATCAGAAGCTGCGCCGCGAGATCCATGCCGCGGTGCTCGAGCGGGTCGAGCTCGAGCGTCTGTCGCGCATGCCGCTCGAGCAGGTCCGCCAGGAAATCACCGCGCTGATCTCGCGCATTCTCGACGAGGAAAAACTGCCCGCGAACGACATCGAACGCCGGCAGCTCGCGATCGACGTGTACGACGAGATGTTCGGGTTCGGCCCGCTCGAAACGCTGCTGCGCGACCCGAGCGTGTCGGACATTCTCGTCAACACGTACAAGCAGGTGTACGTCGAACGGCATGGCCAGCTCGAGCTGACCGACGTCACGTTCTACGACGACGCGCACCTGATGAAGGTGATCGAGAAGATCGTGTCGCGCGTCGGCCGCCGCATCGACGAGGCGAGCCCGATGGTCGACGCGCGTCTGCCGGACGGCTCGCGCGTGAACGCGATCATCCCGCCGTCGGCGATCGACGGCCCGCTGATGTCGATCCGGCGTTTCGCGGTGAACCCGCTGAAGATGGACGATCTCGTGCGCTACCAGAGCCTCACGCCGCCGATGGCGGAACTGCTCGATGCGCTGTCGCGCGCGAAGGTGAACGTGCTGGTGTCGGGCGGCACCGGCAGCGGCAAGACGACGCTGCTCAACATCCTGTCCGGCTTCATCCCGCCGAACGAGCGGATCGTGACGATCGAGGACGCGGCCGAACTGCAGCTTCAGCAGCCGCACGTGCTGCGCCTCGAAACCCGCCCGCCGAACATCGAGGGCAAGGGCGAGATCACGCAGCGCACGCTGGTGCGCAACGCGCTGCGGATGCGGCCCGATCGCATCATCCTCGGCGAAGTGCGCGGCGCCGAAGCGCTCGACATGCTGAATGCGATGAACACCGGCCACGAAGGCTCGCTCGCGACGATCCACGCGAACACGCCGCGCGATGCGCTCACGCGCCTCGAGAACATGATCAGCGTCGCGGGCCTGACGCTGCCGCCGAAGACGATGCGCCAGCAGATCGCATCGGCGATCTCGGTCGTCGTGCAGGCCGCGCGCCTGACCGACGGCAAGCGCAAGATCGTCAGCATCTCGGAGCTGACCGGGATGGAGGGCGACATCATCAACATGCAGGAGATCTTCACGTTCAAGCGTACGGGCATGGACCAGGACGGCACGGTGCGCGGGCATTTCTGCGCGACGGGCGTGCGCCCGAAATTCGCCGAGCGGCTGCAGGCGTTCGGCATCAACCTGCCCGATGCGCTGTACGACCCGGCGCGCCGCTACGAGGCGAACTGACCGCGCGGCCGGCGCGAGCCGGCCGCCGTCCGATGTCGAGGAATGGCCATGGACCCGATTTTCTATGCATTCATGATTCTGATGTTCGTCGCGGTGGTGCTCGCGTTCGAGGGGCTCTATCACTGGTGGAACGCGCGGCATGGCGCGGCCGCGCAGCGCATCGAGTCGCGCATCCGCGCGATGTCGGCGGGCGGGCAGGTGCAGCAGGAGCGGCTGTCGATCCTCAAGGACCGGATGCTCAACGACGCGAAGCCGCTCGACCGGCTGCTGATGAGCATGCCGCGCGTGCAGTCGCTCGATCTGTTGCTGCAGCAGTCCGGCATGAGCTGGTCGGTGGCGAAGCTGATCGGCATCTCGCTCTCGTTGCCGCCGCTGGCGCTGTTCGTGCTGATGTTCACGCCGCTGCCGTTCCTGGTGATCGTGCCGATCGCGCTGTCGCTCGCGGTGCTGCCTACGCTGCGCGTGATGCGCTGCCGTAACCGCCGGATGCGCAAGCTCGAACGGCAACTGCCGGAAGTGTGCGACATGATCGCGCGCGCGCTGCGGTCCGGGCATGCGTTCACGAGCGCGATCGGCATGATCAGCGACGAGTTCAGCGAGCCGATGGGCAGCGAATTCCGCATCACGTTCGACGAGATCAACTACGGCGTGTCGCTGCACGATGCGCTGATGAACCTCGCGACGCGCGTGCCGATCCGCGACCTGCGCTACTTCGTGATCGCGGTGCTGATCCAGCGCGAGACGGGCGGCAATCTCGCGGAGCTGCTCGACAACATCGGCATGCTGATCCGCGAGCGCTTCAAGCTGTTCGACAAGATTCGCGTGCTGTCGGCCGAAGGGCGGATGTCGGCATGGGTGCTCGGTCTGCTGCCGTTCGTCGCCGGCTCGCTGATGATGGCGCTCAACCGCAAGTTCCTCTCGGTGCTCTGGGAGGATCCGGCCGGGCTGAAGGTCGTCGGCTTGATGCTGGTGCTGATGGTCTGCGGCGTGATCTGGATGCGCCGCATCATCCGGATTCGTGTCTGAGCGCCGCGCCGCCGGATGCCTGACGAACCGATCGGGGAACTGACATGGAAAACATGAACATTACGCAAATCGTCGTGCTGGCCGGGCTGTTCGCGATCGTGTTCGCGGGCGTGCTGGTCGCGATGCTCGTACTCGTGCCGCGCAGCATGCAGCGGCGTATCGTGCAGGCGGGCGGCGGCACGGCGGCGCTCGGCGCAGCGAGCCTGCCGGCCGACAAGGGACCGGGATGGGCCGAAAAGCTCGTGGAGCTGTCGCAGCCGATCTCGAAGCTGTCGCTGCCGAAGACCGGCTGGGAGCAGTCGCCGCTGCGGATCCGGATGATGAATGCCGGATGGCGCTCGCCGAATGCGGCGAGCCTCTATTTCGCGGCGAAGACGGTGCTTGCGATCCTGTTGCCGATGATCGCGCTGCCGTTCCTGATCGCGACGAAGCTCGACGAAAGCCGCTACGGGCTCGCGCTGGTGCTGGTGCTGTTCTGCACGATCGGCTACTACCTGCCGAGCGCCGTGCTGGCGCGCAAGGTCGCGGCGCGGCAGCAGGCGATCTTCGAGGATTTCCCCGATGCGCTCGACCTGCTGACGGTGTGCGTCGAAGCCGGCCTGAGCCTCGATGCGGCGCTGATGAAGGTATGCGAGGAATTGCGCTTCAGCAGCCCGGTCGTCGCGAGCGAACTCGACCTGATGCTGCTCGAGATGCGCTCGGGCTTCACGAAGGACGCGGCGCTGCACAATCTCGCGCTGCGCACGGGCGTCGAGGATATCGATACGTTCTGCAGCATGCTGATCCAGGCCGACCGCTTCGGCACGAGCATCGGCGAATCGCTGCGGGTGCTGTCCGACATGCTGCGCACGCGGCGGCGCATGCGTGCCGAGGAGCGCGCGGCGAAAATCGCGCTGAAGCTGCTGTTCCCGCTGCTGTTCTGCATCTTCCCTGCGTTGATGACCGTGCTGCTCGGGCCCGCATTCATCCATATCTACCGGATCCTGCTGCCGACGTTCGCAGGAACGGGAGGCTGAGCTGCCGACCGGCGCGTACCCCGGATGCGCCGGAAAGGGGGGAGGCTGCGGCCGGCTCGTCCGGCCGCAGCCTTTTTTGCTGCGGCGTTGCTTCGGCGTTGTTTCGGTGTCCTGTCAGCCGCCGTAGATGTCGAAGTCGAAGTATTTCGACGCGAGCCGCTTGTAGGTGCCGTCCTTCACGATGTCGAGGATCGCACGGTCGATCTTCGCCTTCAGGTCCGCGTCTTCCTTGCGCAGGCCGATACCCGCGCCGACGCCGAGCACCTTCTCGTCGACGAGTTCCGGCCCGACGAATTCATGGCCGGCGCCGCGCGGCGTCTTCAGGAAGCCGAGGTCGGCCTGCACCTCGTCCTGCAGCGCGGCGTCGAGCCGGCCGGCCAGCAGGTCCGCATAGACGCCGTCCTGGTTCTGGTACGACACGACGTTCGCGCCTTGTTTCGCCCAGTACGTCTTCGCATACGCTTCCTGCGTCGTGCCCTGTTCGACGCCGACCGACTTGCCCTTCAGCGATTCGGGCGTCGGCAACAGCGGCGAGCCCTTCTTCACGACGAGCCGCGTCGGCTGGTTGTAGATCTTCGTCGTGAACGCGATCTGCTGCGCGCGCTGCGCGGTGATCGACATCGACGACAGCACCGCGTCGAACTTCTTCGCCTTCAGCGCCGGAATCATTCCGTCGAAGTCGTTCTCGGCCCACACGCACTTCGCCTTCAGGCGCGCGCAGATCTCGTTGCCGAGATCGATGTCGAAGCCGACGAGCTTGCCGTCGGGCGCTTTCGACTCGAACGGTGCATAGCTCGCGTCGGTGCCGAAGCGGATCGTGGTCCAGTCCTTCGCGACGGCGGTGCCTGCCGATACCGCGAGCAGGGCGATCGAAACGGCGGCAATCAGTCTCTTCATGTGCGCTCCTTGGCGTGGTTTTTCCGGTTCCGTACGACACGGTTTCAGCCGGATGGCCGGTTGCGGCCGCGTGATATCGCGCGGTCTGTCCGACGCATGCGCGAGCGGGCTGTCCGCACTGCCATTAACGCAGAAAATAAAAACGGAGTCCAGAATGGACAAAAAATATCGACGTCGAGGCAAACCCGGAGACAAACCCGAGTCGGCGGCCGGGCGTCGATCCTTGCAAAAATACGAAAATGGACTAATCTTGTTAGTGAATTCGTTTTGAGACTAACGATCATGACCCAGCCCGCATATGTCCCGCATCCGGTTCCACCGCAGGCTTCGGTCGAGCAGATGTCGGCGGCCGGCCTGCGCGCGTTCTTCAACATCGCGCGCGACTGGTCGCTGACGGTCGACGAGCAGATCGTGCTGCTCGGGTCGCCCGGCCGCTCGACGTTCTTCAAATGGAAGGCCGCGCCCGCAGCGGCGCGCCTGCCGCGCGACACGCTGGAGCGCCTGTCGCTGCTGCTAGGCATCTACAAGGCGCTGCAGATCCTGCTGCCGCAGCCGGCCGCCGCCGACGCGTGGATCAAGCGGCCGAACGACGCGGCGCCGTTCGGCGGCAAGCGCGCGCTGGACCGCATGCTGGCGGGCAACGTCGGCGATCTCGTCGCGGTTCGCCAGTATCTCGACGCAATGCGGGGCGGGTGGGCGTGAACATTCCTGAAGCCTTGACGAACTGGCCGACCACGGCCCTCGACTGGACGCCCGCGTATCGCGTCATCCCCACCCGCTTTCCGGCGATCAACCTGTTCGACCGCGTCGCGTCGGCGGAGGATTTCGACGCGTTGTACGCGCTCGAATCGCTGACCAACGACCGCATCCGCAACGAGGTCGGCACGCTCGACCTCGTGCCGTCGGCAGAGCGGCGCTACGGGCTCGGCTGGGGGCCGATCATGGCCGCGTTCACGCACCTGAATCCGCAGGGCAGCCGCTTCTCGGACGGCAGCTATGGCGTGTTCTACTGCGCGCGCTCGCGCGACACGGCGATCGCCGAAACCCGCTACCACAGCGGCCTGTTCCTGGCCGCGACGAAGGAGCCGCCGATGCGCCAGCAGATGCGGCTCTACACGGTGAGCGTGGAGGGCGAGGTCGCCGACGTGCGCGCATGGGCGCAGCGCGATCCGGCGCTGCTGCATCCGCGCAACTACGGCGCGGGGCAGGCGCTCGGGCGCGCGGTGCACGACGCGGGCGGCGCGGGCATCGTCTATCCGTCGGTGCGCGATCCGCTCGGCGAATGCCTGGCGGCGTTTCGCACGACGATCCTGCGCGACTGCCATCACGCGGCGTATCTCGAATACAACTGGAACGGCACGGCGATCGACGCGGTATTCGAGCTGAATCTGGTCGGGTAGGGGGGGCTCACGGCAGCGGCAAGTCGCCCGCGTGCCGTTCGCGCGCTTCCGCCTGCGACACCGACCAGCTGTTTCCGGTGCGCGGCTCGACGAGCGTGAGCCGTCCGGACGGCGCGAACGCGCCGGTATCGATGAACCATTGCGAACCGATCCGCAGCGGCTTGCGCACCGGCGTATGGCCGCTGCACGTCAGCGACAGGCCATGCTGCCGGTCGGGATCGGCGAGGCCCTGCACGAGATCGCGTCCCCAGATCAGGCGCTCGCGCACGTCCGGCGCATACATGCCCGAGTCGAGCTCGGCATCCGAACCGAAGAATTCCGCGTGCAGCACGTTGAAGCGCTCGGGCCCGTCGCCGATCACGCGCACGAGCGGCAGCGCGTCGACGCGCGCCGCGTGCGCGCGCAGCCGCTCGGGCGGCAGGTCGGCGCCCCAGTCGCCGCCGATGCCGCGCCACGCGTCGGCCGGCAGCTTGCCGTGCGCGACGAGGCTCAGCACTTCCTCGTGATTGCCGCGCACGACGTGGCACCAGGGTCGATCGATCAGGTCGAGCGCCGTTTCGGAGTCGGGGCCGCGGTCGACCAGGTCGCCGACCGAGAACAAACGGTCGGACGCCGGATCGAAACGCACGTCGTGCAGCAACGCGCGTAGCGCGTCGAGGCAGCCGTGCAGGTCGCCGACGACGAAGTCGCGGCCGACGGTGTTCGCGGGATGGCGGCAGAGGGCGGGGGAGGCAGTCATCCCTTTATCTTAGGCGCTCGTGTACATCGCCACGACACGCCGGAATGGCGATAATCGGGGCGGTACCAGCCGGTCAGGCTCGCTCAGGCCCGCTCCCGCCCGCGCTAACCGGCGCCTTTCAATTGCTTTCGGAAACGCAAGATGACCTTTTACCCGCAGGTATTACGCAACCGGCCGCGCATGGTGACCGCATTCGTCGCCGGCGTGCTGTGCGCGCTGCTGCTGCCGCTCCCGCTGCGCTCGACCGTGCGCGCGCTCATCGGCTGGGATTGTGCGGTATGGCTGTATCTCGTGCTGATGTGGGTGCGCATGGTGACCGCGCATCATCATCAGGTGCGCGAGATCGCGATCCGCGAGGACGAGAATGCGACGACCGTGCTGACGATCATCTGCTTCGCGACCGTCGCGAGCGTCGCCGCGATCGCGATCGAGCTCGCGACCGCGAAGGGCATTGGCCTGAGCGCCGGGCTGGGCCATTATGCGGTGACGGCCGCGACGCTGTTCGGCGCGTGGTTCCTGATCCCGACGATCTTCACGCTGCACTACGCGCGGCTCTACTACGCGTCGCCGGCCGCCGAGCGCGCGCTGCACTTCCCGGACAGCAAGCCCGAGCCCGACTACTGGGATTTCCTGTATTTCGCGTTCACGATCGCGGTCGCATCGCAAACCGCCGACGTGTCGCTCGCGAACCGCGCCGCGCGCCGCGCTGCGCTGTCGCAGTCGATCCTGTCGTTTTACTTCAACATGGCCGTGCTCGGCCTGTCGATCAACGTCGCGGCAGGGTTGCTGAGCTGAGCGCGGGCGTTAGCTGGCGCACCAGGCGACGCACCCGGCGGAGCGCACGGCGACGCACACCCGGCGACGCACCCGGCGGCGCGCGCCGGGCGTG
>NZ_JAAGPL010000247.1:0-11296 GCF_017104785.1 Burkholderia sp. Ac-20353
GCCGCTGCACCGGCGGCCACGGCTGCGCTCGGCGCGGCCGGTCCGCTCGATCCGGATCCGGCACGCTGGCTCGCGGTGTTCGGCGGTGCGACGAACGTTGCGTCGCTCGACGCGGTGGCGACCACCCGCTTGCGCGTCGTCGTGCTCGATCCGTCGGCGGTCGATCGCCAGCGCCTCGAATCGCTCGACGTCGCGTGGGTCGGCGCCGACACGTTCCACATCGTCTGCGGCAGCGCAGCGTCGCGCTACGCGGAGCAGCTCAATGCGCGCCTGCCGGCGGCGGGCAGCGGGGCAGCCGCGCAGCCGGCCTGACGTCGCGCGGTGATGGCGGCAGCGATTCCCCGATCGTTGCCGCGCCCGGAAATGAAACACGGCGCCCGAGGGCGCCGTGTTTCATTGCGGGTTCGCGTTGCGCGGGCTGTCAGGCCGCACACGCAGCGGGCCGCGTCAGTTCGCGCGCACCTGCGCTTCCTGCTTGCGCTGTCGCGCTTCGAGCCACATCGCATTGATGATGCCGAACGCGAGCGCGACGCCGATACCGAGAATCCAGCTGAAATACCACATGATCCGACTCCTTGCGAAACGGTGGGCGAGGGCGCGTGCGCGCCCCGGCCGGGTTCAGTACATCGAGTGCGTGTTTTCCTCGAGCGCCTGGCGCGTGACCTTGCCGCGCATCACGCGGTACACCCAGCTCGTGTAGAGCAGGATGAGCGGCAGGAACACGATCACGGCGAACAGCATCACCTGCAGCGTCATGTGGCTCGACGTCGAGTCCCATACCGTCAGGCTGCTCTTCGGGTCGAGCGACGACGGCATGATGAACGGGAACATCGAGAAGCCCGCGGTCAGGATCACGCCGACGATCATCAGGCCCGTGCAGAAGAACGCGGTCTTCTCGAGGCGCGAGCCCGCGAGCAGCAGCGCGAGCACGCCGCCCGCGATGCCGACGACGGGCGCCGCGATCATCCACGGATACTTGCCGTAGTTCGCGAGCCACAGGCCCGAGCCGGCGGCGACGTCCTTGAGCAGCGGGTTCGCGACCGTGTCGTTGGGCGCGGCGTGCGTGATGTGATAGCCGCCGATGTACGACGCGACCAGCACGCCGGCGAGCACGAACAGCACGACGGCGACGAACGCCGACACGCGCAGCGCGACCGACGCGCGGCGTGCGATCACGCCGTCCGTCTTCATCTTGATGAACGCGGCGCCGTGCGCGACGAGCATCGTCAGGCTGACGAGGCCGCACAGCAGCGCGAACGGGTTCAGCAGTGCCCAGAAGCTGCCGTGGTAGGTCACGCGCAGATCGGTGTCGAACTGGAACGGCACGCCTTGCAGCAGGTTGCCGAATGCGACGCCGAACACGAGCGCCGGCACGAAGCCGCCGACGAACAGGCCCCAGTCCCAGGCCGCGCGCCAGCGCGGGTCCGGCCGCTTGCTGCGGTAGTCGAAGCCGACCGGCCGGAAGAACAGCGCGAACAGCACGAGCAGCATCGCGAAGTAGAAGCCGGAGAACGACGCCGCATAGACGAGCGGCCAGGCGGCGAACATCGCGCCGCCGGCGGTGATCAGCCACACCTGGTTGCCTTCCCAGGTTGCGCCGACCGTGTTGACGATGATGCGGCGCTCGTCGTCGGTCTTGCCGAGGAACGGCAGCAGCGCGGTCGCGCCCATGTCGAAGCCGTCGGTGACGGCGAAGCCGATCAGCAGCACGCCGACGAGCAGCCACCAGATCAGCTTGAGAGTTGCATAGTCCATAGCGATTCCTTGTTCGGTGTCGGGTACGCGTGCGCCGTCATGCGGACGCGCGCTCCTCGGCGATCAGCTCGTGGTGATAGCGGCCGGTGTGCAGCGACGACGGGCCGAGGCGTGCGTACTTGAACATCAGCGTGATCTCGACGATGAACAGCACCGTGTAGAACAGGATGAAGCCGGCGAGGCTCAGGTACAGGTCGGACGCCGTCAGGCTCGACGCGGACAGGTGTGTCGGCAGCACGCCGGCAATCGTCCACGGCTGGCGACCCAGTTCGGCGACGACCCAGCCGAATTCGATCGCGATCCACGGCAGCGGGATCGCCCACACCGCATAGCGCAGGAACCAACGGCGGTTGTCCTGCAGCAGTTCGCGGCGTGCGCAGAGCCAGAACGCGGCGACGAAGGTCGCGACGAACAGGAATCCGAGGAACACCATGATCCGGAACGAGAAGAACACCGGCGCGACGGGCGGGATGGTCTTCTTCGCGGCTTCCTTGATCTGCTCGGGCGTTGCATCCGTCACGTTCGGCGTGAACTGCTTGAGCATCAGCCCGTAGCCGAGATACTGCTTGTGCTGGTCGAACAGCGCGTGCGTCGCGGCGCTCGTGTCGCCTTCCTTGAGCTTCTGCAGCGCGCCGTACGCGATCATCCCGCTCTGGATGTGCTCTTCGCTGTGCTTCGCGAGATCGCGCAGGCCGATCACCGGCTCGTCGATCGAGCGCGTCGCGATCAGGCCGAGCGCGTACGGGATCTTGATCGCGTAGTCGGTCCGCTGCTCCTTCTGGTTCGGCAGGCCGATCAGCGTGAACGATGCGGGCGCCGGCTGCGTTTCCCATTCGGATTCGATCGCGGCGAGCTTCATCTTCTGCACTTCGCCGGTCGTGTAGCCCGATTCGTCGCCGAGCACGATCACGCAGAGCGTCGATGCGAGGCCGAAGCCGGCCGCGACCGCGAACGAGCGCAGCGCGAAATCGGTGTCGCGCTTCTTCAGCAGATACCACGACGACACGCCGAGCACGAACATCGCCGCCGACACGTAGCCGGCCGACACGGTGTGCACGAATTTCACCTGTGCGACCGGGTTGAACAGCACGTCGAACAGGCTCGTCATCTCCATGCGCATCGTCTGGTAGTTGAACTCGGCGCCGACCGGGTTGTTCATCCAGCCGTTCGCGACGAGGATCCACAGCGCGGACAGGTTCGAGCCGAGCGCGACGAGGAACGTGACCATCAGGTGCTTGACCTTCGACAGGCGGTTCCAGCCGAAGAAGAACAGGCCGACGAACGTCGATTCGAGGAAGAACGCCATCAGGCCTTCGACCGCGAGCGGCACGCCGAAGATGTCGCCGACGTAGTGCGAGTAGTACGACCAGTTCGTGCCGAACTGGAATTCGAGCGTGATGCCGGTCGTCACGCCCATCGCAAAGTTGATCCCGAACAGCTTGCCCCAGAACTGGGTCATGTCCTTGTAGACCTGCTTGCCGGTCATCACGTACACGGCTTCCATGATCACGAGCAGCCACGACAGACCGAGCGTCAGCGGCACGAACAGGAAGTGGTAGAGCGCCGTGATGCCGAACTGCAGTCGTGACAGATCGACGACTTCGCTACTTATCATGTTGGTCTCCCTGGGTAGGAACGGGCGCCGGGACCGAGAGCAGCTTCTCGGCGACGGCGGCAGGCGGCAACGACATGTGCTCGGCCTGCGGATGATTGAAGAATGCGTATTTGAGCGCCATCAACAGGGCCAGCTTGACGATCAGTACGACGGTGATGTCGCGGGCGAGGGTCGGGCCGCGGGCCCACGCCGCGATGCGGCCGCGCCAGCCTGCCGACCCCACGGCAGGCGATGCGGGCTTTTTGTCGATCGAGATCAAGGCGAATATCCTGAATCGATTTAATGCGGGTTGGGGGCGACTTTACGTCGGATTCATGACGGCCGTTAAGCGGCTTCTTAATCCTGTTGCGCCGGACAGTCCAATTTTAAAAGGCCGGCTTCGCCACGCCGAGTGCTGCGCTGCGGCACACCGTCGCGAACGGTGCGGCGAGATTTGACGTAAATCAATGTTTTTCGGAAACGGCCCTTCGTGACTGAATACCCGATGAAATCGGTCAATCAATCGACGAAAAAAAACCGCTGCCGGGTGGCAGCGGTTTTGGTTACGACGCTGTGAATCAGTCGATTTACGCGTATTCGGCGAGTGCCGTGCGCATTTTCTTCATCGCGCTCGCTTCGATCTGGCGGATGCGTTCCGCCGACACGCCGAACTCCGCGGCGAGATCGTGCAGCGTCGAGCCGCCCGAGCCGTCGTCGTCGACGTGCAGCCAGCGTGCCTCGATGATGCGGCGGCTGCGCGCGTCGAGCGCGTCGAGTGCTTGCGCGATGCCGTCCGTCTGCAGCGAGTCGCGCTGACGGGCGGCGAGCACGGCGGTCGGCTCGTTGTGCGAATCGGCGAGATACGCGATCGGCGCGTAGCTTTCCTCGCCGTCCTCGACCTGGCCTTCGAGCGCGATGTCGCCGCCCGACAGGCGCGTTTCCATCTCGGTCACTTCTTCGCGCTTGACGTTGAGTTCCTGCGCGAGGCCGTCGATTTCCTCGGGCGTCATCGCCTGCATGCCCTTCTTGTGGCTGCGCAGGTTGAAGAACAGCTTGCGCTGCGCCTTTGTCGTCGCGACCTTCACCATGCGCCAGTTGCGCAGGATGTACTCGTGGATCTCGGCCTTGATCCAGTGGATCGCATACGACACGAGACGCACGTTCTGCGCCGGATCGAAGCGCTTCACGGCCTTCATCAGGCCGATGTTGCCTTCCTGGATCAGGTCGCCGTGCGGCAGGCCGTAGCCGAGATAGTTGCGCGCGATCGACACGACGAGCCGCAGGTGCGACAGCACGAGGCGGCGGGCCGAGTCGAGGTTGTTCTGCTCGCGGAATTCGGTTGCGTACTGGCGTTCTTCCTCGGCCGTCAGCAACGGGATACGATTGACTGCCTGGATATAGGCGTCGATGTTGCCCAGCTGGCCCGGCAACATCGAATGGGTTGCGAGCGCCAGCGAGCCTGCCGATACGGCCTTAGCGGACGCCGGGCTCAGGGTGTTCGGAAGGGTCAGAGCGTTGCTCACTTAAGAAAACTCCTTTGGAATCAGGGATGAACCCCGGTATCGGATGATTCCGCGGTCAATCTTAGCACTCCCGCCAACGGAGTGCTAATTCCTTAGAGGGGGCACGGGCTTTCGAGTTCCCGATTTTCTATCGATCTTGCAAGATCGATAGTGTTAGGCGTGACCACTCGAACGCCGGCAAGTTCCGTAAGCCGTTGTTTTTCCGAGGATCAGGCAGATGGTTTCGATTTTTGTAGTTTAGGAAGCAAACCATTTCGCTCTGTGATGCCGATCGGAAAAGTCCTTTACCATAAGATTCTGTTCGCTCGAGCCAGACCGTCCGCGGCAGGTTCCATTCAACCCACAGAGTTGGAGTGTCAGATGAACAATAAGAAGAATGGTCGGCGGCACAGCCGTGTTGCGACGCACGCCGTTCTGACGGCGGCATTGCTGGGCGGGTCCGGCGCGGCGTTGGCGGATCGTTGGGGAATTCAGGCGGGAGGCGGGTTTTCCGATCGCCATGGCATCGACAAGGGGACCCTCGGCGTCGTGTGGGATCCGGGCTGGACGTGGTGGGAGATCGGCGGCTGGCACTTCGCGTTCGTGATGGAAGGCCATGTCGGCTACTGGCACACGGGCGGCAACGTCCATAGCAATCTGTGGGAACTCGGCGCGACGCCGATGCTGCGCTTCATCAAGAGCGCGGGCGCGGTGCGTCCGTACTTCGAGGCCGGCGCGGGCGTGCGGCTGCTGTCCCATCCGACGATTGCGACCAATTTCTCGATGTCCACCGCGTTCCAGTTCGCGGACACGGTCGGCGTCGGCGCGCAGTTCGGAGAACGGCAACAGTATCAGGTCGGCTACCGTTTTCAACATGTGTCTAACGCGGGTATCAAAGAGCCGAATCCTGGTATAAATTTCCACCAGTTCTACCTGCAGTACAACTTCTGATTCGCACGCCCGCGCACGGCGTGCGCGTTGCCGAGGAGTCAGGCGATGGCGAAGGTGGTCGATGCGATCCGCGCGCTCGAGCGCGATCGGTTCCGCGCAATGGTGGACGGTGACGGCGAGGCGCTCGCCGCACTGCTGTCGGACAAGGTGTTCTATGTCCATACCAATGGCAAACGGGAAACGAAGCAGCAGTTCATCGACGCCATCGCCGCAGGCCGCCGTCGCTATCGCCAGATCGAGATCCAGTCGCAGGACGTGCTGCCTGTCGGCAACGAGACCTGCGTTGTCACCGGGCGCGCACTGATCGAGATGGAAACGAACAACGGCGGCCTCGTGTTTCCGATTGCCTATACGGCCGTGCAAACGCAGGAGCAGGGGCGCTGGCGCCTGCTTGCGTGGCAGGCGACGCGGTGCGCGACCGAGACATGAACGCGCGTGGCATTCCGCTTGGCATTCCTTTGCGTGTCTCTTCCGAAGCGGCCTTCTGGGCCGCTTTTCGTTGGCCCGTGCAACGCGGATCGCGCGTTGCACGGGTGGTCGTACACCGCTCGCTGACCTTCTTCAAACCCTGATGTGGACCCGGACTGTCAGGCCGCCGCACGGCGATCGGCGCAGTGCCATGCCGAGCGGTTGATCGCGCTGACGACGGCATCCATTGCGGCGGTCGCCGCGTCGGCATGCACGCCGACCCCGTGCCGCAGCGGCGCGTCGCCGACCCGGCAACTGACGAACACCGCGGTGCGGCCGTCCGCCGTGCGGACATGCTCGCAGGAGCCGACGTCGACCGCCGCACCGGCTGCCGTCGCGAACGCTGCAGCCACGCGCGGCACGGCCTGTTCCGGCGGCGCATCGGCTGCGCCTGCGCCGGCGATCTCGCGGCTTTCCCAGCGTGCGCTGCTGCCGTTGCGGCTGGCGGGGCCGTCAGTCTCGAGGAATTCGCGCGAGAACAGCGCGCAGATCTTCTCTCCCGTCACTTCCTCGCCGGATGCATCGGCGATCGTCTGCACCGCATGGCTGAACTCGATCTGCACGCGGCGCGGCGGCGTGAAGCCCATCCCGCGTTCGAGCAGGAACGTCGAGCCGCCCTTGCCGGACTGGCTGTTCACGCGGATCACCGCGTCGTAGCTGCGGCCGACGTCGGCCGGATCGATCGGCAGGTACGGCACTTCCCAGATCGCGTCGGGGCGCTGCTGCGCGAAGCCCTTGCGGATCGCGTCCTGGTGCGAGCCCGAGAACGCGGTGAACACGAGGTCGCCCGCATACGGATGGCGTGGATGCACCGGAATCTGGTTGCAGCGCTCGACCACGCGGCGCACTGCATCGATGTCCGAAAAATCGAGGCCCGGATCGATGCCCTGCGTGTAGAGATTCAGCGCGAGCGTGACGAGATCGACGTTGCCGGTGCGCTCGCCGTTGCCGAACAGGCAGCCTTCGATGCGGTCGGCGCCCGCGAGCAGCGCGAGTTCCGCGGCGGCGACCGCGGTGCCGCGGTCGTTGTGCGGATGCACGGACAGCACGATGCTGTCGCGATAGCCGAGGTTGCGGTCCATCCATTCGATCTGGTCGGCAAACACGTTCGGCATCGCGGCTTCGACGGTCGCCGGCAGGTTGACGATCATCTTGTGGTCGCGGGTCGGACGCCAGGTCTGCGCGACGGCATCGCAGACTTCGCGCGCGAACGTGAGCTCGGTCATGCTGAAGGTTTCCGGCGAGTACTGGTAGGTCCAGTGCGTGTCCGGGCGCGCCATCGCGTGTTCCTTGATCATTCGCGTGCCGTCGACCGCGAGCGCCTTCACGTCGTCCTTCGACATCCCGAACACGATGCGGCGGAACGACGGGCAGATCGCGTTGTACAGGTGCACGATCGCGCGCGGCACGCCGTCGAGCGCGTCGAACGTGCGTGCGATCAGATCCTCGCGCGACTGTACGAGCACTTCGATCGTCACGTCGTCGGGGATGCGCTTCTCGTCGATCAGCTTGCGCACGAAATCGAAGTCGGTTTGCGACGCCGACGGAAAACCGACTTCGATCTCCTTGAAACCGATCGCGACGAGCATCTCGAAGAACTCGAGCTTCTGCTCGATGCTCATCGGCTCGATCAGCGACTGGTTGCCGTCGCGCAAATCGGTGCTCATCCAGGCCGGCGCGCGCTCGATCGTGCGGGTTGGCCATTTGCGGCCGTTGATGCGGACGGGTTCGAACGGTCGGTACTTCTCTTGCGGGTTGCGCTTCATCTTCTTGACCTCGGGGCTCAAGTCGCGAGCGAAGACGGACGGCATGAGCGGCGGTTGACGCTGCCTCGCACCGGTGCGCACGAGCGCACGCCGGATGCGGATGATCTTCGCGATTCGGCCGACGGATAGACGGACGAAAGCTGACGACTTCGGGTTGTAAAAAACTGCGAGAAGGTACTGCGAGGAACTGCTGAGGAGGGACCGTGCGGACAGCACACGGCGCTACGGCTGCCTTAGGCTAGTCGTAGCGATAGCGGCCGCGCTAGGCGGCCGGAGGTAATTCGGAGGGTGTTCGGAAAGGAACGCATGGCGACAACTCTATGCCAGGATGCCGCCGCGTGTCAAATGGTCATGCGAATGGCCGGGCGCGGAGCGGCTGCGGCGCCGCCCGCCGGTCAGGGGGCCATGCGGGCGATCCGCACGATCGTCTCGACCTGCCGCGCAACCGTGTCGGGCACCTCGATCTCGCCGCGCAGCACCGCGTCCGTCCATGCGGCGGTGGTGCCAGCATCGCGCGATTCCGGCAGCGCGACGGGCGGCGCGTCGGCCGACGAGCGCTCGGCTTCGATCAGCGTGTCGCAGACGCCGTCGTGCAGCCAGTCGACCTGCACCTGGCGCCGCGTGTCGGCGACGGCCTCGCCCTCGGTGCCGCGCGCGAGCAGCGCGCCGCCCTGCGCGGCGTCCGGATGGTCGCGGAACAGCTGTGCGAGGCTGTCGCGATACGGCGGATGCGTGTAGTTGACGAGCCGCAGGCCCGCGGGCGCGAACGGCTGCAGGATCTTCACGAGCGTATGCGTCGAGTTGCGCACGCCGAGCACGCTGCGCATCGCCAACAGGCGCGCGAGCGGCGGCGCGAGCGTGTCGATCGATGCGAACGCGACGCGACGTTCAGCGAGCGAGTCCTCGATTGCATTGTGCGATGCCGACGGCGCGATCGACAGCGCGGCGAAGATCTCCGCGCTCGTCACGCGGCCCGGATCCTGCGTGACGCCATGCACGAGCACCGGCACGCCTTCGCGCGCGAGCAGCAGCGCGAGCAGCGGCACGAGGTTCGGCTGCTTGCGCGCGCCGTTGTAGCTCGGGATCGCCACCGCACGAAATGCGCTGTCGCGCACGTGCACGGGTTCGAACGACGCATGCGCGGCGGCGAGCATCGCGGCCAGTTCGTCGGCGGTCTCGCCCTTCAGCCGGTATGCGATCAGGATCGCGCCGAGTTCGACGTCCGACACGCGCGCATCGAGCATCGCACGGTACAGCTCGAACGTGTCTTCGGCGGACAGCGCGCGCGCGCCATGCGGACCGCGCCCGATTTCCTTGATGAAGCGGGCGCAGTGGAACGGTTCGGCCGCGGCAGCGGCGGGATCGTGGGAAGCGGTCATCGAAGCGTGTGGAGGCGGCGCGTGTCGCACAGGCGAGCGGGCCGCACGGACAGAGGTGGGAACCCTTCGAGTATCGCACGCCTTCGTGCGGTTCTTGCAAGCACGCGGCCGCGGGCCGGCGCGCTACACTCATGATCCCGGCGACGCGCGACCGTACTCCGGTGCCGGCCGATCATGACAACGAGAGACATTCGATGAAGCTTTACAGCTATTTCCGCAGTTCCGCGTCGTATCGCGTGCGGATCGCCCTGAACCTGAAGCAGTTGCGATTCGACTACGTGCCCGTGCACCTGCTGCGCGAGGGCGGCCAGCAACTGAAGGACGACTATCGCGCGCTGAACCCTGATTCGCTCGTGCCGACGCTGATCGACGGCGACGCGACGCTGCAGCAGTCGCTCGCGATCATCGAGTATCTGGACGAGACGCATCCGGAGCCGGCGCTGCTGCCGAAGCAGCCGGCCGATCGCGCGTACGTGCGATCGATCGCGCTGCAGATCGCGTGCGAGATCCATCCGCTGAACAACCTGCGCGTGCTGAAATACCTGAAGCACATGCTGCAGGTGCCGGAAGAGGCGAAGAACGACTGGTACCGCCACTGGATCGAGACGGGCTTTGCGTCGCTTGAGGCGCGCCTCGCGAGCGATCCGCGCACCGGCAAGCTGTGCTTCGGCGATACGCCGACGCTGGCCGACATCTGCCTCGTGCCGCAGGTGTTCAATGCGAATCGCTTCTCGATCGACACTGCGCGATATCCGACGATCCAGCGGATCGTCGATTACGCGGCGACGCTCGACGCGTTCAAGGCAGCCGCGCCGGGCGAGCAGCCCGACGCGGAATGATGCGGGTTGACACAACCCGCCGCATGAAAAAAGGGCGCCGTCGGGCGCCCTGGATCCGTGCCGGCGGCAGCGGCGTTCAGCCGAGCAGCGCGTCGGCGAATTCCTCTGCGCTGAACGGCTGCAGGTCCTCGACCTTCTCGCCGACGCCGATGAAGTAGACGGGCACCGGACGCTGGCGCGCGATCGCGGCGAGGATGCCGCCCTTCGCGGTGCCGTCGAGCTTCGTGACGATCAGGCCCGTCAGCCCGAGCGCATCGTCGAACGCCTTCACCTGCGTGAGCCCGTTCTGGCCCGTATTCGCGTCGATCACGAGCAGCACCTCGTGCGGCGCGCCGTCGTGTGCCTTCGCGATCACGCGCTTTACCTTCTTCAGCTCTTCCATCAGGTGCAGCTGCGTCGGCAGGCGGCCGGCGGTGTCGGCCATCATCACGTCGATGCCACGCGCGCGCGCGGCGCTGACCGCGTCGAAGATCACCGCGGCCGGATCGCCGCTTTCCTGCTGCACGACCGTCACGTTGTTGCGCTCGCCCCAGACCGTCAGCTGTTCGCGCGCGGCCGCGCGGAACGTGTCGCCCGCGGCCAGCAGCACCGACTGGTCGAAGCTCTGCAGATGCTTCGCGAGCTTGCCGATGCTGGTCGTCTTGCCCGCGCCGTTCACGCCCGCGATCATCATCACGAGCGGCTGCGCGCGGCCGAGCGTCAGCGATTTCTCGAGCGGCTGCAGCAGCTCGACGAGCAGGTCGCGCAGCGCGCCCTTGACCTGCTGCGGATCGGTCAGCCGGCCCGTCCGCACTTTCTCGCGCAATGCGTCGAGCAGGTATTCGGTCGCGTCGACCCCCGCATCGGACATCAGCAGCGCGGTTTCGAGCTCCTCGTACAAATCCTCGTCGATCTTCGTGTTGACGAAGACGTTCGTGATGCTGGAGCCCGTCTTCGCGAGTCCGGTTTTCAGGCGGGCGAGCCACGACTTCTTCGCGGACGGATCCTGCACGGGCGGCGGGACGATCTCGACCGTCTCGACGACATCGTCGCGGCCGAGATC
>NZ_JAAGPL010000248.1:0-11080 GCF_017104785.1 Burkholderia sp. Ac-20353
CGGCGCTGACGGCCGGCTCGCGCAGCCGGCGGCCGCGTTCGATGCCAGCGCATCCGGCGCTGGACCGGACGAACCGGCTGGCGACGGGCAGGACGCCGCAGGGTTTTCCACTTCCGATCCGGCGGCATCGGAGGCGGCCGCGCCGAAGCGCAAGAAGGCCGCGGCCGACAAGCCCGTGAAAACCGCCGACAAGCTCGCGAAGCTCGGCCTCACGCGCTCGATCGATCTCGTGCTGCATCTGCCGATGCGCTACGAGGACGAAACCACGCTCACGCCGATCGGCGAGCTGCTGCCGGGCGGCATCGCGCAGACGGAAGGTGTCGTGTTCGACAACGAAGTCGCATACCGGCCGCGCCGCCAGCTCGTCGTGAAGATCCAGGACGACGACGGCGAGCAGCTCGTGCTGCGCTTCCTGAATTTCTACGGCTCGCAGGTCAAGCAGATGGCCGTCGGCCAGCGGCTGCGCGTGCGCGGCGACGTGCGCGGCGGCTTCTTCGGGATGGAGATGGTGCATCCAGCGGTACGCGTCGTCGAAGCCGACGCGCCGCTGCCGCAGGTGCTCACACCTGTCTATCCGAGCACGGCCGGCGTGTCGCAGGCGTACCTGCGCAAGGCGATCGAGAACGCGGTCGAGCGCACGCCGCTGCCGGAACTGCTGCCGCCGGAGATCGACCGTGCGTACCTGAAGCCGCTCGGCGTGCCGTCGCTCGCGGACGCCGTGCGGATCCTGCATCACCCGGGTGTCGACTCGGACGAAGCCGCGCTGATGGACGGCTCGCATCCCGCATGGACGCGCATCAAGTTCGACGAGCTGCTCGCGCAGCAGCTGTCGCTGAAGCGCGCGCACGAGGAGCGCCGCACGCGCGCCGCGCCTGCGATGCCGCGCCGCACGGCGAGCGATGCCGACGCGCTGACGACGCGCCTCTATGCGGCGCTGCCGTTCACGCTGACGGGCGCGCAGGCGCGCGTCGTCGACGAGATCGCGCAGGATCTGACGCTGGCGCATCCGATGCAGCGGCTGCTGCAGGGCGACGTCGGCAGCGGCAAGACGGTCGTCGCGGCGCTCGCGGCCACGCAGGCGATCGACGCCGGCTACCAGGCCGCGCTGATGGCGCCGACCGAGATCCTCGCGGAACAGCACGCGCGCAAGCTGCGCGCGTGGCTCGAACCGCTCGGCGTGTCGGTCGCGTGGCTCGCCGGCAGCCTGAAGGCGAAGGACAAGCGCGCGGCGATCGAAGCGGCCGCGCTCGGCACCGCGCAGCTCGTGATCGGCACGCACGCGATCATCCAGGACGCGGTCGAATTCGCGCGGCTCGGCCTCGTGATCGTCGACGAGCAGCACCGTTTCGGCGTCGAGCAGCGCCTCGCGCTGCGCGCGAAGGCGGCCAACGCGGCGGACGGCGCGCACGGGTTCCAGCCGCACCAGCTGATGATGTCCGCGACGCCGATCCCGCGCACGCTCGCGATGACCTATTACGCGGATCTCGAGGTGTCGACGATCGACGAATTGCCGCCGGGCCGCACGCCGGTGCTGACGCGCCTGATCGGCGACGCGCGGCGCGACGAGGTGATTTCGCGCGTGCGCGAGGCCGCGCTGACCGGCCGCCAGGTGTACTGGGTCTGCCCGCTGATCGAGGAAAGCGAGACGCTGCAGCTGCAGACGGCCGTCGAGACCTACGAGACGCTCGTCGCCGCGCTGCCCGAGCTGCAGGTCGGGCTCGTGCACGGGCGCCTGTCGCCGGCCGACAAGGCCACGGTGATGGACGCGTTCACGCGCAACGACGTGCAGCTGCTCGTCGCGACGACCGTGATCGAAGTCGGCGTCGACGTGCCGAACGCGTCGCTGATGGTGATCGACCACGCGGAGCGCTTCGGCCTCGCGCAGCTGCACCAGCTGCGCGGCCGGGTGGGGCGCGGCACTGCGGCGTCGGTATGCGTGCTGCTGTACAGCGGGCCGCTGTCGCTCGCGGGCCGCGCGCGGCTGAAGACGATGCGCGAGACCACCGACGGCTTCGAGATCGCGCGGCGCGACCTCGAGATCCGCGGCCCCGGCGAATTTCTCGGCGCGCGCCAGTCGGGCGCGGCGATGCTGCGCTTCGCGAACCTCGAAACCGACGGCTGGCTGATCGAGCCGGCCCGCGAAGCGGCCGCGCGGCTGATCGCCGGCTATCCGGACGTCGTCACGCAGCATCTCGCGCGCTGGCTCGGCGCGCGCGAGCAGTACCTGAAGGCGTGACGGCTGATCGCGCGCAGATTGAGGGCCGGATTTAAAACCGCGGAATTGCGCACGATGATGCGGAGAAACTTGGCGAACCGGCGTCACAGGGTGTATAAATTAAACCTATCGCCTGTATCTATTTGATTGACCCACAATGACGCTGACTGAATTGAAATACATCGTCGCGGTCGCGCGCGAACGGCATTTCGGCCGCGCGGCCGAAGCATGCTTCGTGAGCCAGCCGACGCTGTCGGTGGCGATCAAGAAGCTGGAAGACGAACTCAACGTACAGATCTTCGAGCGCGGCGCGAGCGAAGTGAGCGTCACGCCGATCGGCGACCAGATCGTCACGCAAGCGCAGCGCGTGCTCGAGCAGACCTTCGCGATCAAGGAGATCGCGAAGCAGGGCAAGGATCCGCTCGTCGGTCCGTTCCGCCTCGGCGTGATCTACACGATCGGGCCCTACCTGCTGCCGACACTCGTCAAGCAGATGATCCAGCGGGTTCCGCAGATGCCGCTGATGCTGCAGGAGAACTACACGCTCAAGCTGCTCGAGTTGCTGAAGCAGGGCGAGATCGACGCGGCGATCATGGCGCTGCCGTTCCCCGAGACGGGCCTGATGGTGCGACCGCTGTACGACGAGCCGTTCGTCGTCGCGCTGCCGGCCGGCCATCCGTGGGAGAAGCGCCACCAGATCGACGCGGAGGACCTGAAGCAGGAGACGATGCTGCTGCTCGGCAACGGCCACTGCTTCCGCGATCACGTGCTCGGCGTGTGTCCGGAACTGATGCGCTTCTCGCAGACGGCCGACGGAATCCAGAAGACCTTCGAGGGTTCGTCGCTCGAGACGATCCGCCACATGGTCGCGAGCGGCGTCGGCATCACCGTGCTGCCGCGGATGTCGGTCGCCGAGGTCGGGCCGCGCGCGAACGGCCCCGATGCCGAGCTGCTGTCGTACGTGCCGTTCAACGACCCGGTGCCGGACCGCCGCGTCGTGCTCGTGTGGCGCAAGAGCTTTACGCGGATGCCCGCGATCGATGCGATCAGCGATGCGATCTCCGGGTGCGACCTGCCGGGCGTCGCGAAGCTCGACATGCCGGCGACGGTGAATTGACGCGGCGCGGCTCATGAACGCCGCCGATAAACGGGGTCTTGCGACCCCGTTTATTTTTACCTATCTCATAGATGAAATTTATCAAATTAAAATAATCGATAGCCATGTATAGAATCCTCCACATGGATCGATGCACCGCCGTCACGGCGATCTGCACGTTCAATGCAATCGTCAAAGGAGGGTGTCATGATGCGTTCGTTATGGCAGCACACGCAGCACACGCAGCGGAACATCCCGCCGCGCGGGAAGGTCGTCAATCGTGCCCGGGCTGCGATCCGGAGCCTGCGGCCGATCGCGTTCGCGTACCTGGCTGATCGCGTGTATGGTGGCTGAGCCGCCCGATGCCGATCCTTCGTTCCCGGATACCGAGCCGGGCGATGCGGCGCGCTGAACACCCGACACCGACACGACGTAGCACGATGGGAGCGATGCTCCCGCCTTTACCCCGCAGTGACCATCCGCCAAGGTGTCCGGCTTTCGGGCCGCGCCGCCGGATGCAAACGAAACTAGGAGAAGACGCATGTCGACCGAAACGAAGTGCCCGTTCCATCAGACCGCAGGCAGCGGCACGTCGAACCGGGACTGGTGGCCCAATCAGCTCAACCTGAACATGCTCCACCGGCATTCGTCCCTGTCCGATCCGATGGACACGGATTTCAACTACGCCGAAGCGTTCAAGACGCTCGACCTCGCGGCGGTGAAGAAGGATCTCCACGCGCTGATGACCACGTCGCAGGACTGGTGGCCGGCCGACTTCGGCCACTATGGCGGCCTGTTCATCCGCATGGCGTGGCACAGCGCCGGCACGTACCGCACCGCTGACGGCCGCGGCGGCGCCGGCGGCGGCCAGCAGCGCTTCGCGCCGCTCAACAGCTGGCCCGACAACGGCAACCTCGACAAGGCGCGCCGCCTGCTGTGGCCGATCAAGCAGAAATACGGCCGCAACATCTCGTGGGCCGACCTGATGATCCTCGCCGGCAACGTCGCGCTCGAATCGATGGGCTTCAAGACCTTCGGCTACGCGGGCGGCCGTCCGGACACCTGGGAGCCGGACGACGTGTACTGGGGCGCGGAGAAGATCTGGCTGGAACTGAGCGGCGGCGCGAACAGCCGCTACTCGGGCGATCGCGTCCTCGAAAACCCGCTCGCGGCCGTGCAGATGGGCCTGATCTACGTGAACCCCGAAGGTCCGGACGGCAATCCCGACCCGGTCGCCGCAGCACACGACATCCGCGACACGTTCGCCCGCATGGCGATGAATGACGAGGAAACGGTCGCGCTGATCGCGGGCGGCCATACGTTCGGCAAGACGCACGGCGCCGGTCCCGCCTCGGACGTCGGTCCCGAGCCGGAAGCGGCGCCGCTCGAGGCGCAAGGCCTTGGCTGGAAGAGCAGCTATGGCACGGGCAAGGGCGGTGACGCGATCACGAGTGGCCTCGAAGTCACGTGGACGACGACGCCGACGCAGTGGAGCAACAACTTCTTCGAGAACCTGTTCGGCTACGAATGGGAGCTGACGAAGAGCCCGGCCGGCGCGCACCAGTGGGTTGCGAAGGACGCCCAGGCCGTGATCCCGGACGCGCACGATGCGTCGAAGAAGCACCTGCCGACGATGCTGACCACGGACCTGTCGCTGCGCTTCGATCCGG
This sequence comes from Burkholderia sp. Ac-20353, assembly GCF_017104785.1. Taxonomy (NCBI): domain Bacteria; kingdom Pseudomonadati; phylum Pseudomonadota; class Betaproteobacteria; order Burkholderiales; family Burkholderiaceae; genus Burkholderia; species Burkholderia sp. Ac-20353. The sequence continues at coordinate 4,982 of NZ_JAAGPL010000248.1, forward strand.
CGTACGAAAAGATCTCGCGCCGCTTCTACGAGAACCCGGACGAGTTCGCCGACGCGTTCGCGCGGGCGTGGTTCAAGCTGACGCACCGCGACATGGGCCCGCGCGCACGCTATCTCGGTACGGAAGTGCCGGCTGAGGTCCTGCTGTGGCAGGACCCGGTGCCGGCCGTCGATCACAAGCTGATCGACGACGCGGATGTGGCCGCGCTGAAGGCGAAGATCGTCGCATCGGGCCTGTCCGTGTCGCAGCTCGTGTCGACCGCGTGGGCGTCGGCGTCGACGTTCCGCGGTTCGGACAAGCGTGGTGGCGTGAATGGTGCGCGTGTCCGCCTCGCGCCGCAGAAGGACTGGGACGTGAACCAGCCGGTGCAGCTCGCGACGGTGCTGGAGAAGCTCGAGGGCATCCAGAAGGCGTTCAACGATGCGCAGACGGGCGGCAAGAAGGTGTCGCTCGCCGACCTGATCGTGCTGGCCGGTGCGGCGGGCGTCGAGCAGGCCGCGAAGAACGCGGGCGTTGCGGTGACGGTGCCGTTCGCGCCGGGCCGCACGGACGCGTCGCAGGAGCAGACCGACATCGACGCGATGGCCGTGCTCGAACCGGTCGCGGACGGTTTCCGCAACTACCTGAAGGGCAAGTACACGCTGCCGGCCGAAGCGCTGCTGGTCGACAAGGCGCAACTGCTGACGCTGACCGCGCCGGAAATGACGGTGCTCGTGGGCGGTCTGCGCGTGCTGGGCGCGAACGTCGGGCAGACGCCGCACGGCGTGTTCACGGATCGGCCGGAAGCGCTGACCAACGACTTCTTCGTGAACCTGCTCGACATGGGCACCGAGTGGAAGCCGGCGTCGGCCGCGAACGACGTGTACGAAGGGCGCGATCGCGCGACGGGCAACGTCAAATGGACCGGCACGCGCGTCGATCTGGTGTTCGGCTCGCACGCTCAGCTGCGTGCGCTGGCCGAAGTCTACGGCAGCGCGGACGCGCAGCAGAAGTTCGTGCACGACTTCGTCGCGGCCTGGAACAAGGTGATGAACCTCGACCGCTACGATCTCGCGTGATCCCGGCAAGTCGCTGCTGAAGGTTTGGCAGCAGGAAACGGCCGGTCGCTCGACCGGCCGTTTCATCTGGACAATTCGTTTTGCTTGAAGGAGTGACGATCATGACGCAGATGATCCTCGACATGCGTAGCGCGTTCGCGGCACCCGTGAAGCGCGCGCCCGCCGCCGCGCTGCGGCATATCGTCGGTTTTGCGATCGCGGGCAGCGGCGCGGCCGTGCTGGTCGCGCAGGCCGTCCATGGCCTGGCGGCTGCCGCCGGCGCTTGAGAATAGCCGCGCAGGCTCCGTGCCGACATGACGCGAACCGGCGCTCGGCTCTAAAATGCCGGGGTTATCTTCCCGGTGCTTCGCCATGCTCGCCCGCTTTCCCCTGTATCTGCGGCTCGTCCGGATGGACAAGCCGATCGGCAGCCTGCTGCTGCTGTGGCCGACGCTCAACGCGCTGTGGATCGCGTCGGACGGCCATCCGAGCGGGTCGCTGATCGTGATCTTCGCGCTTGGCACGCTGCTGATGCGCTCGGCCGGCTGCGCAATCAACGATTACGCGGACCGCGATTTCGACCGCCACGTGAAGCGCACGGCCGACCGTCCGCTGACGTCCGGCAAGATCCGCGCGTGGGAAGCGATCGCAATCGCGGTCGGGCTGACGCTCGTCGCGTTCCTGCTGATCCTGCCGCTCAATACGCTGACGAAAGAGTTGTCGGTCGTCGCGGTGATCGTCGCGGGCACCTATCCGTTCATGAAGCGCTTCTTCGCGATTCCGCAGGCGTATCTGGGCATCGCGTTCGGTTTCGGCATTCCGATGGCGTTCGCGGCCGTGCAGGACACGGTGCCGATGCTCGCGTGGATCATGCTGATCGCGAATGTGTTCTGGTCCGTCGCATATGACACCGAATATGCGATGGTCGACCGCGACGACGACATCAGGATCGGCATCCGCACGTCCGCGCTCACGTTCGGCCGCTTTGACGTTGCGGCGGTGATGGCGTGTTACGCGGTGACGCTCGCCATCTACGTGTGGATCGGGCTGACGCTCGGCTTCGGTCTCGGGTACTGGGCAGGGTGGGCGGCGGCAGCCGGCTGTGCGCTGTATCACTACACGCTGATCAAGGGGCGCGAGCGGATGCCGTGCTTTGCCGCGTTCAGGCACAACAACTGGCTCGGCGGCGTGCTGTTCGTCGGGATCGCCGCGCATTACGCGGTGTCCGGGCTCTGAGCCCGGCGGCGGCGCATCGTGCGCCGGAAACGACAAAGCGGCCCGCGGGCCGCTTTTCTTTTGGCGCGGAGGGGCGGGCGGGCGCGGCCGCAGCCATCCCGCAGGCCCCGCACGTTTCGCTTACGCGCGCCCGAGCTCGTCACCCATTTCCTTCGCGCGTGCTTCGGCCGCGAGCGCGCCTTGCACGATCGCTTCCTTCACGCCCTGCGCGTCGAACGACGCGAGCGCGGCCGCCGTCGTACCGCCCTTCGACGTCACGCGCTCGCGCAGCACGCTGGCCGGCTCGCCGGATTGCGCGGCGAGCTGCGCGGCGCCCGTGAACGTCGCGACCGCCAGCGCGCGGCCCTGCTCGTCGTTCATCCCGAGACGGCGCGCCGCTTCCTGCAGCGCTTCGATGAAATAGAACACGTACGCGGGGCCGCTGCCCGAGATCGCGGTGACCGCGTCGAGCTGCGACTCGTCGTCGAACCACACGATCTCGCCGACCGCGCCGAGCACGTTCGACGCGAGTTCGCGGCCCGCCGCATCGACGCCCGGCAGCGCGGCGAGGCCCGTCACGCCCATGCCGACCAGCGCGGGCGTGTTCGGCATCGTGCGCACGACGCGCGCGTAGCCGCCGAGCCAGCGCGCGAGGTCCGTGCCGCGGATGCCGGCCGCGATGCTGATCACGAGCTGCGACGTCAGATGCGGCGCGAGCGCCTCGGCGACGTCCTTCAGCACCTGCGGCTTCACGGCGAGCACGATCGCGTCGTAGCCGGCGAGCGTGGCGTCGATCGCCGCGCCGGTGCGGATGCCGAACTGTGCCTCGGCGCGCTTGCGGACGTCTTCGTTGACGTCGATCGCGTACAGGCCGTCTGCGGCGGTGCCGCGCTTGACGAGGCCGCCGATCAATGCCGCGGCCATGTTGCCGCCGCCGATGAATGCGATTTTCATGATGTCGGGATCAGGGAGTGGATCAATGGGAATAGTCGCGCGCGCCGAAGATCGCGGTGCCGACCCGCACGATCGTCGCGCCTTCGAGCACGGCCGCCTCGAGGTCGGCGGACATGCCCATCGACAGCGTGTCGAGCGGCAGGCCGTCCGCGCGCAGCGCGTCGAACAGCGCACGCAGCGCGCGGTGCGGCGCACGCTGCGCGTCGGGGGTATCCGCGGGTTCCGGGATTGCCATCAGCCCGCGCAGCCGCAGTGCCGGCAGCGCGGCGATCTCGCGCGCGATCGCGGCGATCTCGTCCGGCGCAATGCCGCTCTTCGACGCCTCGCCGCTGATGTTCACCTGCACGCACACGTTGAGTGGCGGCAGGTGCGCGGGCCGCTGTTCGGCGAGCCGCTGCGCGATCTTCAGCCGGTCGACCGAATGCACCCAGTCGTAGCGTTCGGCGACCGGGCGCGTCTTGTTCGATTGCAGCGGGCCGATGAAATGCCACTCGAGGTCCGCACGCAGATCGGCGAGCGTGTCGATCTTGTCGATCGACTCCTGCACGTAGTTTTCGCCGAACGCGCGCTGGCCGGCCGCATGCGCGGCGCGCACGGCGTCGGCGGGGAACGTCTTCGAGACGGCGAGCAGCGTGACAGTGGCAGGGTCGCGGCCGGCCGCGCGTGCGGCGTCGGCGATGCGGCGATGAACGGATTCCAGGCGAGCGGCGAGATCGGACATGACGGGCACGAAAGCGGGTGCGAATACAGGCACTAAAGCAGGCACAAAAACGCGGGCGCGCCGCTGACGCGCGGCGCCTCGCCTCGCATTATACGGACGCGGCGCGCGGGGCCGGGCTTGTTCCGGTACGAAATACGCCCGTTCGGCGGCCGGCCCGCGCATTGGCCGACCACGCGCGGCGCACGCTCACGCGACGCGTCATGCAGGCCGACGCGCCAGCCCCTCTGCGTCAGGCGAGTCACATCGACTAGCCGTACACGAGGTGCTCGACCAGCTGGATCCAGTGCGCGACCGGGATCTGCGTGCCGCTTTGCAGGTGCGCGATGCAGCCGACGTTCGCGGAGACGATCATCTGCGGCTCGAGCGCCTGCAGCTTCGCGAGCTTCTGCTTGCGCAGCTTGTACGACAGCGACGGCTGCGTCAGCGAATAGGTGCCGGCCGAGCCGCAGCACAGGTGGCTGTCGGCGGGCAGGCGCACGTCGATGCCGAGCGTCTCGAGCAGCCGTTCGACCTTGCCGCGCGATTGCTGGCCGTGCTGCAGCGTGCACGGCGGGTGATACGCGACGGTGTGGATCGCGCGGCGTCGCGCGAGCGACGCGAGCTCGGCCTCGAACGCGAGCAGCACGTCGGACACGTCGCGCGTCAGTGCGACGATGCGCTGCGCCTTCTCCGCATAGGCCGGGTCGTCGCGCAGCAGGTGCGCGTACTCGAGCACCGTCGCGCCGCAGCCGGACGCGTTCATCACGATCGCCTCGGCGCCTTGCTCGACATACGGCCACCACGCGTCGATGTTGCGGCGCGCGTCGTCGAGCGCTTCGTCGTGGTAGTTCAGGTGCAGCCGGATCGCGCCGCAGCAGCCGGCCTCGGGCGCGACGACGGTCTCGACGCCGAGCGCGTCGAGCACACGCGCGGTCGCGATGTTGATGTTCGGCAACATCGACGGCTGCACGCAGCCGGCGAGCATCAGCATCTTGCGCGGATGGGTGCGGTGCGGCCATTCGAGCAGGCGCGTACGCGGGGGCACCTTGTCGCGCACGCGCTTCGGCAGCAGCGGCCGCACATGCTGGCCGAGCCGCATCACCGGCGAAAACAGCGCGGCGTTCGGCACGAAGCTCGCGAGCACGCGGCGCACGACGCGCTGCGACAGCGGACGACGCACCTGTTGTTCGACGTGCTTGCGGCCGATCTCGACGAGGCGGCCGTACTGGACGCCCGACGGGCAGGTCGTCTCGCAGCTGCGGCAGGTGAGGCAGCGGTCGAGATGCTGCTGCGTGCTGCGCGTGACGGGCGCGCCTTCGACCATCTGCTTGATCAGGTAGATGCGGCCGCGCGGGCCGTCGAGTTCGTCGCCGAGCAGCTGATAGGTCGGGCACGTCGCGGTGCAGAAGCCGCAATGCACGCACTTGCGCAGGATCGCGTCGGCTTCGTCGCCGTCGGGCGTATTGCGGATGAAATCGGCGAGGTTCGTTTGCATCGAGCCCTCAGAATTCAGGGTAGAGCCGGCCGCGGTTGAAGATGCGCGCGGGATCGAACGCGGACTTCAACCCGCGGTGGATTTTCATCAGCGGCGCGGGCAGCGGCGTGAACACGCCGGCGCTGCGGTCGTACGATTCGCCCGCGCGGAACAGCGTCGCGTGACCGCCAGCCTGCTTCGCGCTCATGCGGACGGTCTGCGCGTCGGCGTCGCTGATCCACCAGCGCTGCGCGCCGCCCCATTCCATCAGCTGGGTGCCCGGCAGGTGCATCGGCTCGGTGATCGACGGCAGCGACAGCCGCCACAGCGCAAAGCCCGGCGGAATGCCGCTGAAGAACGAATCGGTCTGCTCGCGCAGGCCGGCCCAGAAGCGCTCGGCTTCGACCGCGTCGACGACTTCGCCGCCGAGCACGGTCTTCGCGGCCTTTACGCTCGCCTCGGCGCCCGACAGGCGCAGCACGAGGGTGCCGTTGCGCCATGCGCTCGCGCTGACGGGCAGCGGGTGGCCGCCCCATTCGTTGAGCTTGCGCACCGCATCGGTCGCGCTCATCTCGAACTTCAGCGTGACTTCGGCGACGGGCACCGGCAGCACCTTGATCGACAGCTCGAGCATCAGCCCGAGCGTGCCGAGCGAGCCGGCCATCAGTCGCGCTACGTCATAGCCGGCGACGTTCTTCACGACCTGGCCGCCGAACCGC
>NZ_JAAGPL010000249.1:0-11362 GCF_017104785.1 Burkholderia sp. Ac-20353
TCCGGCGCGCAGGCGCTTGCGCGCGGCGCGACACAGGATGTCGCGTACCGGACGATGCGGCGCCTCGGCAGCGCCGACTGGCTGATCGGCCGACTCGTCAGCAAGGCGCCGCCCGCGCATATTCATGGCGTGCTTACCTGTGCGATCGCGCTGCTGCTCGACGATGCCGACACGGCCGCGTACCCGGCATTCACCGTCGTCGACCAGGCCGTGACCGCAATCGGCGCGCGCCGCGAATTCATGTTCGCAAAGGGGATGGTCAACGCGGTGTTGCGGCGCTTCCTGCGTGAACGCGCGACGCTCGTCGCGGCGATGCAGGACGATCCGGTCGCGCACTGGAACTACCGTACATGGTGGGTCGACGCGGTGAAGGCCGCATGGTCCGACGACTGGCAGGCGATGCTCGCGGCCGGCGACCGTCCCGGCCCGCTCACGTTGCGCGTGAACGCACGCCGCGCGACGGTCGACGCGTACCTCGAGACGTTGCGCGCGCACGGGATCGACGCGGCCGCGATCGGCAAGCACGCGGTGCGGCTCGCGTCGGCGCTGCCGGTCGATCGCATCCCGGGCTTTGCCGACGGTGTCGTGTCGGTGCAGGACGCCGGTGCGCAGCTCGCCGCCGAGTGGCTCGGTGCGGCCGACGGGATGCGCGTGCTCGACGCGTGCGCGGCGCCCGGCGGCAAGACCGGGCACATACTCGAGCTCGCCGACGCGGAGGTCGTTGCGCTCGAAAGCGACGCGACCCGCGCGGCGCGCATCGGCGAGAATCTCGCGCGCCTGTCGCTCGTCGCGGACGTGCGCGTCGGCGATGCGGGCGCGCCCGGCGACTGGCACGACGGCCGGCCGTTCGACCGCATTCTCGCCGACGTGCCTTGCTCGGCATCCGGCATCGTCCGCCGTCATCCCGACATCCGCTGGCTGCGCCGCGCAGCCGACATCCCGGCGCTCGTCGCCGAGCAGCGCCGCATCCTGTCGGCGCTGTGGCCGCTCGTGAAGCCGGGCGGCGAACTGCTTTACGTCACGTGCTCGATCTTCCCGGAAGAAGGCGAGCAGCAGGCGCGCTGGTTTGAAGCGGCCTGTGAAGATGCGGTACGATTGGACGCGCCCGGCCAGTTGCTGCCGCGCGCCGTCCTGGGCGGAGCGCAGGACGGTTCGGCCGCGAGCGCACTCGACCCGACCACCGATCACGACGGATTTTTCTACGCGCGGTTTCAGAAACGGTGACGATCACACGCCTTTTTCCACTCCGGCTCGCGACCGTGCTGATGGTCGCGCTGACGCTGTGCCTGGCCTTCGCGATGCCGGCACGCGCCGAATCGATCGCCGTGCAGCGCGCGTCGCTGCAAGCCGACGGCAGCGGCTGGAGCCTCGACGCCCGCTTCGACTTCGACCTGAACGCGAACCTCGAGGACGCCGTCAACAAGGGCATTCCGCTTTACTTCACGACCGACTTCGAGCTGAGCCGCGCGCGCTGGTACTGGTTCGACGAGCAGCCGGTGTCGGTGTCGCAGACGATCCGCCTGTCGTTCCAGCCGCTCACGCGCGAGTACCGCGTGTCGACGGGGGGGCTGCAGCTCGGCTTCGCGACGCTGAAGGACGCGCTTGCGGTCGTCAAGCACATCACGTCGTGGCACGTGATCGAACGCAACCAGGTGCACCAGGGCGAGACCTATACGGCCTCGGTGCGGATGCAGCTCGATACGGCGCTGATGCCGAAGCCGTTCCAGGTCGATGCGGTCAACAACCGCGACTGGGCGCTCGCGTCGGACTGGAAGCGCTTTACCTTCACGGTGGCCGAACGTGCTAAATAAAGTGCGCCGCGCGGCCAGCGGGAAGAGCCTCCTCGTTCGCGTGATCGTCTCGACCGTCGCGCTTACCGCGCTGCTGCTGCTCGTGCTGCTCGCGGCTGCAAGCGCGAACACCGAATTCTTCGACCGCTACTACTCGTGGCTGTACGCGACGAACATCGTCGTCGCGCTCGTGTTCCTGCTCGTCGTGCTCGGCCTGATCGGGATGATCGTCGTGCGCCTCAGGAAGGGCAAGTTCGGCACGCGGCTGCTCGCGAAGCTCGCGGTGTTCTTCGCGCTCGTCGGCGTGGTGCCGGGCGGCATCATCTACATCGTGTCGTACCAGTTCGTGTCGCGCAGCATCGAGTCGTGGTTCGACGTGAACGTCGAGACCGCGCTGACGGCGGGCCTCAACCTCGGCCGCGGGATGCTCGACGCATCGCTGTCCGACCTGCAGACGAAGGCGCGGCTGATGTCCGACCAGCTCGCGAGCGCCGATACCAACACGAACGGCACGACGCTGACGCTGCTGCGCCTGCGCGACCAGTTCGGCGTGCAGGACGCGACGATCGTCGAGCCCGGCCGCAGCGGTTCGGGCGCGGCCCCCGACCTGCACATCGTCGCGCAGGCGTCCGGCAATTTCGCCGCGCTGATCCCCGACGACCTGCCGACCCCGCTGATGCTGAACCAGGCGCGCGAACGCGGCGTGTACGCGGCGATCGAAGGCGAGGTCGACGGCGATCCGCATGCGCACGGCGCGAAGGGTGCGCTGCGCTTGCGCGTCGTGCGGCCGATTCCCGATGCGACGATGTCGCTGCTGCAGCCGGCCGAGCGCTTCCTGCAGCTCACGCAGCCGGTGCCGCCGACGCTCGCGCATAACGCGGACGCCGTGCAGCGCGCGTATCGCGAATACCAGGAGAAGTCGCTCGGCCGCACGGGCCTGCGCAAGATGTACATCGGCACGCTGACGCTCGCGCTGTTCCTCGCGACCTTCATCGCGATGATGCTCGCGCTCGCGCTCGGCCAGCAGCTCGCGCGGCCGCTGTTCCTGCTTGCGCAGGGCACGAAGGAAGTCGCCGAAGGCGACTACACGCCGAAGCGCGAGATCAAGACGCGCGACGAGCTCGGCTTCCTCACGCAGTCGTTCAACGCGATGACGCGTCAGTTGTCCGAGGCGCGGCTCGCGGTCGAGAAGAACCGCGTCGCGCTCGAGCATTCGAAGACGTATCTCGAGAGCATCCTAGCGAACCTGACCGCGGGCGTGTTCGTGCTCGACCGCCAGTTCCGGCTGACGACCGCAAACCGCGGCGCCGAGCGGATCTTCCGGCAGCCGTTCAATTCGCTGATCGGCACGACGCTCGACCAGATCGGCGTCGTCGCGGAATTCGGCGCGATGGTGCGCAAGGCGTTCGCCGATCGCGAGGCGGCGTCCGACGGCGGCAGCGGCGATCGCGGCCACTGGCAGCAGCAGTTCGCGGTCGAGGTGCCGGGCGAAGCCGATCCGCTGACGCTGCTCGTGCGCGGCACGCGCCTCGTGTCGACGGTGGACGGGCAGGCGGAAGGGAAGGTGGACGATGCGCAGACGTCCGGCTACGTCGTCGTGTTCGACGATATCTCCGACGTGATTTCCGCGCAGCGCTCGGTTGCGTGGGGCGAAGTCGCGCGCCGGCTCGCGCACGAGATCAAGAACCCGCTGACGCCAATCCAGCTGTCGGCCGAACGGCTGCAGATGAAGCTCACCGACAAGCTCGCGCCGTCCGATGCCGACGTGCTGAAGCGCGGCGCGACGATGATCGTCAACCAGGTCGCGGCGATGAAGCGGATGGTCGACGATTTCCGCGAATATGCGCGCACACCGCCCGCGGTGCTCGCGAGCCTGCAGTTGAACGAACTGGTGAGCGAGGTGCTCGGGCTGTACGGCGTCGGCGAAGGCAAGAGCCCGATCGTCGTCGAGCTTGCGCCGCTGCCGGTGATTCGCGGCGACGCGACGCAGTTGCGTCAGGTGATCCACAACCTGCTGCAGAATGCGCAGGATTCGGTCGCGGAAGCCGCGCAACCGCGTGTGGTGATCGAAACCAAGACAGTAGAATATGGCGATCCCGACGCCGAGGGCAAAACGCGCGTCGCGGTCCGTCTTACCGTGTCCGACAACGGGCCCGGCTTTCCGGCGCGGATCCTGACCCGCGCGTTCGAGCCTTACGTGACGACGAAGGCGAAGGGCACGGGTCTCGGATTGGCCACGGTCAAGAAGATCGTCGACGAGCACGGTGCGCGGATCGATCTGCGCAATCGCATGCACGGCGAGACCGTCGAGGGTGCGCAGGTGTCGATCCTGTTCCTGCAGCTGGCGAGCGATGCGCCGGACGCCGAGCATGGCGCGCAGGACGGGGCGGCTCCCGCAGGGACGGCCCCCGGACGGCCGGCCCCGGCAAAGACAAAAGCAAGTGTGCAGACAAAGGCAGCGTAAATGGCAACCATCCTGGTGGTAGATGATGAAATGGGCATCCGGGAATTGCTCTCGGAGATCCTCAGCGACGAAGGACATGTCGTCGAGGCGGCGGAGAACGCGCAGGCCGCGCGTGAGTACCGCCTCGATCAGGCGCCCGATCTCGTGCTGCTCGATATCTGGATGCCCGATACCGACGGCGTGACGTTGCTCAAGGAGTGGGCGGCGCAGGGTCTGTTGACGATGCCCGTGATCATGATGTCCGGGCACGCGACGATCGACACGGCGGTCGAAGCGACGAAGATCGGCGCACTCGATTTCCTCGAGAAGCCCATCGCGTTGCAGAAACTGCTGAAGGCGGTCGAGCACGGGCTCGCGCGCGGCACGGCGCCGTTGTCCGTCAACGCGGCATCGAAGCCGGCCACGGGGTCGGCATCGGTCGCGTCCGCGGCGGCGCTGCCGACGCTCGGCGACGACGTGGTCACGGCGCTCGGTCTGTCCGGGCAGACGGCGGCGATTCCGTTCGACATCCCGTTGCGCGAGGCGCGCGACGCGTTCGAACGCGCGTACTTCGAGTATCACCTCGCACGCGAGAACGGCAGCATGACGCGCGTCGCCGAGAAGACGGGCCTCGAGCGCACGCACCTGTATCGCAAGCTCAAGCAGCTCGGTGTCGAGCTCGGCAAGAAGCCGTCGGAAGGGGGCATGTAAAAATTTTCACGAAAACACTTGCGCAACCCTCGGTGGCTGGATATACTTTCTCTTCTTCGTTGGCCCGGTAGCTCAGTTGGTAGAGCAGCGGATTGAAAATCCGCGTGTCGATGGTTCGATTCCGTCCCAGGCCACCAGAATTAGACGCCCAACCTTTCCAGGTTGGGCGTTTTCGTTTGTGGCGCGCATTTTGAGCCATGCGCAGTGTTTCCCGATTCGGCGCGCATTGGGTTCGACGCCAGCGTCTTGCACTTCCCGTTTCCCGTCAAAACGTATTGCGACATTGCGCGTAGCGCTGTCGTGTGCAATTGGCGCGCATCGGGAGGCGGTCCAGCAGCGTGCATGGGAGCGTTCCTATGAACTGGCGGCCGACTGCGAGCCGATGTTTGCAGATGCGGTGATCGATCCGAAAACGGGGTGTCGCAAAATTGTGCCGCGCGAGCCTGTCCGATATCCGGAGTTCGACGGCAACACGCGCGTCGAATGGGTGCAGGCGCAACTTCAGTCGGTCGCCGACTGCGGAGAAATCTCGGTTTTCGAGGAGTGGACCTTGCATCGGGACTATTCGTGCGGCATTGGCCTGCACGCGACGATCGATGTGCGCCATCTCACGGTCGATGCGGTGAATGGCTTCATCGACCGGTTCCTCGCAATCGAGGCCGATTATCGCGATCCGGTTCCGCGCTCGTGGCGGTATGAGCAGGTGCCGTACTGGGGGATCGAGTCGAACGCGCTGGTCGAGCCGTGGGACTGGGCCGAGGCCGAAGCCAGAGCGGGTCAGCCGGCTCCGGCCCGCTGAATGTGGTAGAGTTGCGGGTTGGCAGGATCAACCCCAAGGATCGTCAGATTCTTGGGGTTTTTCGCTTGTGTCGGGTGTAGTGTGCGCGGCGGCATTTCGGATCGCGTGATAATATCCTTTGCCGTTCAACGAGTTAGCCGTTTCATGGCGGCGCGCGCCGAATTCCCGTCACGGTGCCTGGCGCCGATGCCGCGCGATGCGCAGTATAAGCGTCCCGCCGTCTTCGACGCGAGCGGCCCCGCCTATACTGGTCGAGCCGGCGCAGCCGGCCGCGTCGGGTCGCCAGGCGACAGCTGGTCGCCAGCGCGCAGCGCGACGCGAGCCTACACATTCACGGAGTATCACGGTGATTCGGACAGACGCTAAAGACGGCGCGCTCGTGTTGTTTTCCGGCGGGCAGGACTCGACCACGTGCGTGGCCTGGGCGCTCGAACGCTACCAGACGGTCGAGACGCTCGGCTTCGACTACGGCCAGCGTCATCGCGTCGAGCTCGAGTGCCGCGAAGACGTGCGCGAAGCGCTGAAGCGCCAGTTCCCCGCGTGGGCGGACCGGCTCGGCGACGATCACATGATCGACCTGTCGGTGCTCGGCTCGATCAGCGATACGGCGATGACGCGCGCGATCGAGATCGAGACGTCGGCGAACGGGCTGCCGAACACGTTCGTGCCGGGCCGCAACCTGCTGTTCATGACGATCGCCGCGGCGATCGCTTACCGCCGCGGGCTGCGCGTGCTGGTCGGCGGGATGTGCGAGACCGACTTCTCCGGCTATCCGGACTGCCGCGACGACACGATGAAGGCGCTGCAGGTCGCGCTGAATCTCGGGATGGACACGCGCATCGTGCTCGAGACGCCGCTGATGTGGCTCGACAAGGCGCAGACCTGGCAACTCGCCGATCAGCTCGGCGGCCCGGCGCTCGTCGAGCTGATCCGCGTCGAGACGCATACATGCTACGTCGGCGAGCGCGCCGAGCTGCACGACTGGGGTTTCGGCTGCGGCGAATGCCCGGCCTGCAAGCTGCGCAAGCGCGGCTACGAGGCCTACCTGAAGGGCGAGCGGGTGACCGAAGCGCCGCTGTGACGCGTGCGTGCCGGCGGCGCACAATGGATGAACTGATCGACAACGCACGGCGCGAGCCGGACCAGGAACGATGACTTACGCGGTCAAGGAAATTTTCTACACGTTGCAGGGCGAGGGCGCGAACGCGGGCCGGCCGGCCGTGTTCTGCCGGTTCGCCGGCTGCAATCTGTGGTCGGGCCGCGAAGAAGACCGCGACGAGGCCGTGTGCCGCTTTTGCGATACCGATTTCGTCGGCACCGACGGCGAGAACGGCGGCAAGTTCAAGGACGCCGAAGCACTCGCCGCGCAGGTCGCGAGCCTGTGGCCGGATGGCGAGGCGCACCGCTTCGTCGTCTGCACGGGCGGCGAGCCGATGCTGCAGCTCGACCAGCCGCTCGTCGACGCGCTGCACGCGCAAGGCTTCGAGATCGCGATCGAGACCAACGGTTCGCTGCCGGTGCTCGAGTCGATCGACTGGATCTGCGTGAGCCCGAAGGCCGACGCGCCGCTCGTGGTCACGAAGGGCAACGAGCTGAAGGTCGTGATCCCGCAGGACAACCAACGGCTTGCCGACTACGCGAAGCTCGACTTCGACTATTACCTCGTCCAGCCGATGGACGGCCCGTCGCGCGATCTCAACACGAAGCTCGCGATCGACTGGTGCAAGCGCCATCCGCAGTGGCGGCTGTCGATGCAGACCCACAAATATCTGAACATTCCCTGAGCCACGGCTTTTGACATCGTGCTGATTACCCGAAAACTCGAATTCGACGCGGGCCACCGCATCCCCGATCACCGCAGCCAGTGCAGGAACCTGCACGGCCATCGCTACGTGCTCGAAATCACGCTGCGCGGCGATCTCGTCGATACCGAGGGGGCGCCCGACCGCGGCATGGTGATGGATTTCGCCGACGTGAAGGCGCTCGCGATGGAGCACCTCGTCAGCAAGTGGGATCACGCGTTTCTCGTCTACGCGCGCGACGAGGTCGTGCGCTCGTTCCTCGAGCAGATGGCCGACCACAAGACCGTCGTGATCGACCGGATTCCGACCGTCGAGAACCTCGCGGCGATCGCGTTCGACCTGCTCGCGAACGTCTACGACGCGCACTACGGGATCAACCTGCGCCTCGAGCGCGTGCGCCTGTACGAAACCCCGAATTGCTGGGCCGACGTCGAGCGCGAGCCCGGCCGCTGACTTCAGCGTCCCGGCAGCCGCCGGCCGCTGTACCGGCCTGCCGCGGCGTGATGCAGCCGTAGTCCGTGCCGGCCTGCCACAGCGCGTTGCAACCGTATTCCGCGCCGGCCCCCCACAGCGTACCGCGGCCGTAATCCGTTCTGACCCGGCCACCCATCCGTTCCCACATTCCGCGTGACGCCGCGCTATGATCGTTGCGTGGCTTCGCAAAACGCGCCCGTGCGCGGGTCGCGCGGGTCGCGCTGTCAGATCGGCCGCCCACGGCCGACTGACGTTCGACGGCCCGGTACGGCATCGCCGCCGTATGCCGACTGCCCGGCGCCGCCCGGCGCGTCGCGCCCCGCCTGTTGCTTGTCCCTTTCGATTGCCGTTCCGTCCAGGAGGCCGTTTCGATGAGCACGCTCACCAATTCCCTCAAACAACGCCTGCACGACGGCGAAGGCCCGCTGTACGGCCTGTGGCTGACGCTCGCGAGTGACGCCGCCGCCGAAGCGCTCGCGCATGCCGGCTACGACTGGCTCTGCATCGACATGGAGCACGCGCCGAACGACAGTCACGACGTCGCGTCGCAACTGCGGGCACTCGCCGCGGCGCACCTGCCGAGCGAACCGGTCGTGCGCGTGCCGGCGCGCGAGCCGTGGCTCGTGAAGCGCGCGCTCGATGCGGGCGCGCGCACGCTGATGTTCCCGAGCATCGAGACCGTCGACGACGCGGCGCACGCGGTGCGGCTCACGCGCTATCCGTCGCCGGAATCGCCGGACGGGCTGCGCGGCGTCGCGGGGATGGTGCGGGCGGCGGCGTTCGGGATGCGGCGCGATTACCTGCAGACCGCGAACGCGCAGGTCGCGGTGATCGTGCAGATCGAATCGGCACGCGGCGTGGACGACGTGGAGCGGATCGCCACGACGCCAGGCATCGACTGCCTGTTCATCGGCCCGGCCGATCTGGCGGCGAGCCTCGGCCATCTCGGCGACATCCGGCATCCGGATGTCGAATCCGCGATGGCGCGCGTGCTTGCAGCGGGCCGGCAGGCGGGCGTCGCGGTCGGCATTTTCGCGGCGGACACGGCGAGTGCGCGGCAGTATCGCGAGGCCGGCTACCGGATGATCTCGCTGTCCGCCGACGTGAGCTGGCTGCTGCGCGCGACGCGGCAGGCGTTGCAGGAGGTCAGGTCATGAACGGCATCGACGGTGCGTGTGGCGGGGCGCGCACGCACATACGCGCGCTGCGCGCAGGCACGGCGGCACTCGGCCTGTGGGCCGCCTGCTGCACGGCAGGTGCGCAGAGCACGCAGAGCACACCGGGTACGCAGAGCGCGCAGGGTATGCCGAGCACGCCGGGTGTGCAGGGCACGCAGGGTCCCCGCGCGAAACCGGATCCGGCGCGCGAGACGCAGTCCGCGATCGCCGACTACAACGCGGGCAACTTCCGGGCCGCGCTCGTGCAGTTCCACGACGCGGCCGAGCGTGGCGACCGTCTGGCCGAATTCAATTACGCGATGATGCTGCTGACGGGCGAGGGCGTCACGGTGAACGTCGACGAGGGCTTGCGCTGGCTGCGCCGCGCAGCGGACGCGAACATGTCGCATGCGCAGTACGTGTACGGCCGGATGCTCGACGACGGCGAGTTCGTCGCGCGCAACCCCGCCGAAGCGCATCGCTGGTTCCTGAAGGCGGCGCGGCAGGGCCACGTGCAGGCCGAACTGTCGCTCGCGAACCAGTTCCTCGACGGACGCGGGACGCCGCGCGACAACCGCCAGGCGTTCGTCTGGTACAAGCAGGCCGCGGATGCGGGCGAGCCGACCGCGCAGTACGTGACCGCATCGTTCTACGAACGTGGTGGCGACGGCGTCGAGCAGAACCTGAACATCGCGCGCGCGTATTACGCGGCCGCGGCCGCGCAGGGCGACGAGACGGCGGGACTCAAGTTCAAGGAACTCAGCGAACGCGTGAAGGCGCAGGGCCCGGCGAGCGGCGCAGGCGCCGGGGCGGCGCCGGAAGGCAGTCAACGCGCTGCGCCGCAACAGTGACGAAGCAGCATGACAAAACGGCGCACGAGGCGCCGCTTTGTTGATTTTCGGTGAGGATCAGCTCTTCATCAGCCGCCGCTGCCGGCCGACGCTCATGATCATCCCGATCGCGATGCCGAGCGTCGTGAGCGCGGTGCCGCCGTAGCTCATGAACGGCAGCGGCACGCCGACGACCGGCAGCACGCCGCTCACCATCCCGATGTTGACGAACGCATAGACGAAGAACGCGAGCGTAAGCGACCCGGCGAGCAGCCGGCCGAACAGCGTCGCGCCCTGCGCGGCGATGTACAGCCCGCGCGCGATCAGCGCCATGTACAGCGTGAGCAGCACGAGGCCGCCGGCAAGACCCCATTCCTCGGAGAACACCGCGAAGATGAAGTCGGTGTGCTTTTCCGGAATGAATTCAAGGTGCGCCTGCGTGCCCTTCAGGTAGCCCTTGCCGAGCGCGCCGCCCGAGCCGATCGCGATCACCGCCTGGATCGTGTGGAAGCCCTTGCCGAGCGGGTCGGACGTCGGGTCGAGCAGCGTGCAGACGCGGTGCTTCTGGTAGTCGTGCATCAGCGGCCACTGCACTTCCGGCTGGCAGATCCGTTCCTCGAACACCGCGATCGAGCCGACCGCGATCACGCCCGCAACCAGCACCGGCACGATCAGCTTGAACGACAGGCCCGCGAGATAGATCACGAAGAAGCCCGCTGCGAACACCAGCAGGCCGGTGCCGAGGTCCGGCTGCTTCGCGATCAGCCCGACCGGCACCAGCAGGATGCCGAACGCGGCGACGAAGTCGTACCAGCGCACGCCGCCTTCGCGGCGCTGGTAGTACCACGCCAGCATCAGCGGGGTCGCGATCTTCAGGATCTCGGACGGCTGGATCACGACGCCGACGTTCAGCCAGCGCTTCGCGCCCTTCTTGGTCATCCCGAACAGCGCGACCGCGACCAATAGCGTGACGCCGAACGTATAGAGCGGGACCGCGAAGCGCATCAGCGTCGTTGGCGGGATGTTGGCGATCACCCACATCAGCACGAACGTCAGCAGGATGTTGCGCAACTGGTCCTCGACCCGGCCCGGCATGTCGATGCTCGCGCTGTACAGCGTGACGATGCCGACGCACATCAGCAGGAACACGATGAGGGCGAGCGGGCGGTCGAAGCCCGCGAACATCTGCTTGATCTTGTCGAGCCAGGCGCGCTTGTCGAATTGCATGCCTATCTCCGTTAATGAGCGGTGCCGGCGTCCGCCGCTTTCGCGGGGGACGTCGCACGGTTGTCGTCCCGCGACGCGGCAGCCAGCGGCTGCGCTTCGCTTGCAGGCCGGCGCGGCCGGTGCGGCGTG
>NZ_JAAGPL010000250.1:0-11243 GCF_017104785.1 Burkholderia sp. Ac-20353
TCGCCGTCGCGCAGCGCGCGGCCGCCGAGGCCGCCGAAGCGCGACGCGAGATCGGTGCTGCGCGAGCCGAGCATCGGCAGCACGTCGATGCCGCCCGCAATGCACAGATAGCCGCGCATCCCGCGCTTCGCGGCCGGCAGCGTGAGCATCTGGCCGGCCACGACCGGCAGGCTCCACCATGAATGGACGGGCTTGCCGTCGAGCGTCGCGCCGAACTCGGTGCCGGTGATCGCGATGCGCGCGTCGCGCGTGAAGCGGAACGCGGCGGGGCCGAACGTGATCTCGACGGCGGCCGCATCGGCGCGATTGCCGACGAGCCGGTTGCCGACCTCGAGCGCGAGGCTGTCGAGCGCGCCGCCCTGCGCGACGCCGAGATGGCGTGCACCGCGGCGTCCGAGATCCTGCACGGTCGACAGCGGGCCGGCCCGCAGCACCTCGATGCTGCCCGGCGCTTTGCTGTGGCTCATGTCGCGTGGACTCCCGCAATGGTGAAGCGCACCCGGTCGCCGGGCAGGAGCAGCGTAGGCGGCTGCCGGGACGGATCGAACAGTGCGCACGACGTACGGCCGATCAGCTGCCAGCCGCCCGGCGACGTGGTCGGGTAGATGCCGGTCTGCGCGCCGCCGATGCCGACCGAACCGGCCGGCACCTCGAGGCGTGGCGCCGCGCGGCGCGGCGTGTGCAGCGATGCGTCGAGGCCGCCGAGATATGCGAAGCCCGGCTGGAAGCCGAGGAAGAACACGATGTATTCGGCGGCCGCGTGACGCGCGACGACCTCGTCGACGGCGAGGCCCGTGTGTGCGGCGACGGCCGCGAGGTCAGGCCCGGCTGCGCCGCCGTATTCGACCGGAATCTCGACTTCGCGGCCGCTCGCGTGCTCGACGTCGGCGGTTTCCCACGCATCGCGCAGCGCTTCCGTCAGCGCGTCGGCGGACGCGGCGAGCACGTCGAACACGATCGTCAGGTTGTTCATGCCCGGCACGACGTCGACGACGTGCGGCCACGCGCGCGCGGCCTCGGCCACGGCCCAGACGCGGCGCTGGCAGTCGAGCGTGGCGGGCGGCGGCGCTTCGCACACGAGTGCGGCGTCGCCGAGCGGAAAAATGCGTGGATGCGTCATCGGACTCGCACGGTTCGAACGGCAATGTTGGCGTACATTGTCAATAAAATATCGATAACTTGCTAATAAGCGTTTATGCCTAGCTGGTGCCCGAAGGCATCTGACGTACACTCTGCACACCCTGACATCCGCCTGCGCTGACTGCCACATGAAGCGTCATCCGACCAAGATCGTGTCGTCCGAACATCTCGTTTCCGATTCGAGCGCGGAGCTGTCGGAGCTCGAATACGGGCTCATCATGGCCGGCAACGCGTTCAACCGGTGGATGGTGCGCTGCATGTCGGCGGCGGGCGCGAAGGACATGACGGCGGTCGAGGTGTCGCTGCTGCATCACGTCAGCCATCGCGAACGCAAGAAGAAACTCGCCGACATCTGCTTCGTGCTCAACATCGAGGATACGCACGTCGCGACCTATGCGCTCAAAAAACTGATCGCACGCGGCTACGTGAAGAGCGAGAAGAGCGGCAAGGAAGTGTTCTTCTTCGCAACGGACGCCGGGCGCGACCTGTGCCTCAGGTACCGCGAGGTGCGCGAGCACTGCCTGATCGAGACGCTCAAGGACAGCGGCCTCACCAACGAGCAGATCGGCGACGCGGCGCAACTGCTGCGCCACGCGTCCGGGCTCTACGACACGGCCGCACGCGCCGCGGCGTCGCTGTAGGAACGCGGCGCCCTCGGCGATCCGGCAGTGTAGGCTGCCGATTGCGACGGTTTGTTGACGCGATGTCGGCGCGCTTACGCGTCGGCCACGTAGGTTTCCTCGTCCGTCACGACCCAGTGCATCGCGAGATCGTGTCCTTCGGTCGGCAGCGTGTCGACCTTGCATGCCTCGTAGGCGATGCCGACCGTGACGGGCAGGGCGGCGCCGGGCCACGCGGCGAGCGTGCGGTCGTAATACCCGCCGCCATAGCCGAGCCGATACAGCCAGCTATCGAAGCCGACACAGGGAATCAGCAGCAGATCCGGCACGACGACGACGCCCGACGCCGGTTCCGGAATCCGGTGATGACCTTCGCGCATCGGCGTTGCGTGGTCCCATGCATGGAACTCGAGCGGCGCGCGCTGCTCGAGGATCACGGGCAGCGCGGCTTGCCTGCCGGCACCCGCCGCACGCCACGCGAGCACCGCCGCGCGCGCGTCGAACTCTCCGGGCAGCGGCCAGTAGAACCCGACCGTGCGCGGCGCGAGCCGTTCGAGCAGTGCACGCAACCGCGCGTCGAGCGCAGCGTTCGGCGCGGCCTGCGACGCGGCGTCGCGACGGGCTTTCGACAGCGTTTTGCGCAGCGCCGCCTTCCGTTCGGCGAAGGGGTTGCGTGCTATGCTTTCGTTCACTTCGTGCTCCATTCAAAACGATGTCGAACAGCCTTTTCCGAGTATATCGCGCGGTCGCGCTGACGCTTTCGGCCGCCGCGCTCGTCGCGGGCACGGCCGCATGCGCCGCGCCGTCCGACGACACGCTCTCCGGGGACGACCAGACCTTCGTCCAGCTTCGCGAAGCCGCGCGCCGCAACGATGCCGCGAAGGCCGCGCAGCTTGCCGCGACGATCCCGAACTATCCGGTGCCGTCGTACCTCGAGTATTTCCAGATCAAGCCGCAGCTGTTCGATGCGACGGGCCGCGCGCGCGTCGACGCGCCGGACGCGCCCGTGCTGTCGTTCCTGCAGCGCTACGACGGCCAGGCGATCGCCGACCGGATGCGCAACGACTACCTGCTCGTGCTCGGTGCGCGCCACGACTGGCGCAATTTCGACGACCAGTACAAGCGCTTCGTGCTCGACGACGACACGCAGGTGAAGTGCTACGCGCTCGAATCGCGCGCGGCGCGCGGCGAGAACGTCGCTGATGCGGCGCGCGCGCTGCTCGTCGAACCGAAGAACTACGGCGACGCGTGCGTCGACCTGATCACCGCGCTCACGGTCAATCAGCAGTTCTCGAGCGACGACGTGTGGCAGCAGGCGCGGCTCGCGTTCGAGCAGAACTACACGACGGTCGGCGGCAAGATCGTCGACGCGCTCGGCGCGCGTCCGGTCGCGTTCGACCAGGCGACCAGCGCGCCGCCGCTGTTCCTCGCGCGCGGCGTCGGTCCCGACGCGGTGTCGCACCAGCTCGCGCTGATCGCGATCGGCCGGCTGGCGCGCAACGATCCGGACCAGGCGGCCGGCATGCTCACGTCGCTCGCGTCGTCGCTGACCAAGCAGGAACAGGCGATCGCGTGGGGCGCGGTCGGCTACCAGGGCGCGCTGAAGCGCTCGGCGCTCGCGTCGGTCTGGTATGCGAAATCGGCGAATGCGCCGCTGTCGAACTCCGCGTACGAATGGCGCACGCGCAGCGCGCTGCTGGTCGGCAACTGGCCGATGGTGCGCTGGTCGATCGAACAGATGCCGCCGTCGCTGCGCGACGATCCGGCGTGGGTCTACTGGCATGCGCGCGCGCTCAAGCAGAGCGGCGATACGCTGCAGGCGAACCAGGAATTCGAGCAGATCGCGGGCCAGTTCGGCTTCTACGGCCAGCTCGCCGGCGAAGAGCTCGGCCAGCGTACGAAGATCCCGCCGCGCACGACCGTCTCCGATGCCGAGATCAACGAGATGAGCAAGGTGCCGGGCTTCGCGCTCGCGCAGCGCTTCTACGCGCTGAACCTGCGTCTCGAAGGCAACCGCGAATGGAACTTTCCGCTGCGCGGGATGACCGACCGCCAACTGCTCGCAGCCGCCGAGTACGGCAAGCGGGTCGACCTGCTCGACCGCGCGGTGAACACCGCCGACCGCACGAAGGCCGAGCACGATTTCACGCTGCGCTATCCGTCGCCGTACCGGAATATCGTCGAGCGCTACGCGCAATCGACCGGGCTCGACGTCGAGTGGGCGTACGGGCTGATCCGCCAGGAATCGCGCTTCATCACGAGCGCGCGTTCGTCGGTCGGCGCGGGCGGCCTGATGCAGCTGATGCCGGCCACCGCGCAGCTCGTCGCGAAGAAGCTCGGCCTCGGCACGATCACGCGCGCGCAGATGCACGACATCGATACCAACATCCAGCTCGGCACCTGGTATCTGGCGGACATCTACAACAACTTCGACAGCTCGCCGGTGCTCGCGACCGCCGGCTACAACGCGGGGCCCGGCCGGCCGCGCCAGTGGCGGCAGGTGTTGACGCAGCCGGTCGAAGGCGCGATCTTCGCGGAGACGATTCCGTTCAACGAGACGCGCGACTACGTGAAGAACGTGCTGTCGAACACCGTCTATTACGCGGCGCTCTTCGAAGGCAAGCCGCAATCGCTGAAGAAGCGCCTGGGCACGATCTCGCCCTGACCTGCACGCTGCCGCGCGAGACGCGGCAGCGTGCGCGGCAGGGTGCGCGACAGTGTGATTTGGGGCCGGTGCGCCCGCCCGCGACGGGCGCTCACCGGCACTGACCGGCACTGACCGGCACGATGGAGCATCGAACATGGATCGCCAGACCGTTGCGCTGCTGGGCGGCACCGGCTTCATCGGCAGCCGGCTCGTGAGTGCGCTGATCGATGCGGGCAAGCAAGTGCGGATCGGCACCCGGCGCCGTGACCACGCGCGCCATCTGACGATGCTGCCGGTCGAGATCGTCGAGCTCGATGAGCTCGACACGCGTCATCTGGACCGCTTCGTCGCGGGCGCGCACGCGGCCGTGAACCTCGTCGGCGTGCTGCACGGCGGCCACGGCACGCCTTACGGCCCGGGCTTCGAGCGCGCGCACGTCGCGCTGCCGGCCGCGCTCGCGAGCGCATGCCTCGAGGCCGGCGTGCAGCGGCTGCTGCACATGAGCGCGCTCGGCGCGAATTCGCACGGCGCGAGCATGTACCAGCGCTCGAAGGGCGACGGCGAGGCCGCGCTGCATGCGGTCGCGGCCACCGACTCGCTCGCGGTGACGATCTTCCGCCCGTCGGTCGTGTTCGGGCCCGGCGACGCGTTCCTCAACACGTTCGCGCGGCTGCACCGCACGCTGCCGGTGATTCCGCTCGCGATGCCCGACGCGCAGTTCCAGCCGGTGTTCGTCGGCGACGTCGCGCGCGCGTTCGTCAATACGCTCGACCTGACGGCCGCGCGCGGCAAGACCTACGAGCTCGGCGGCCCGAAGGTCTATACGCTCGAGGCGCTGGTCCGCTATTGCGGCACGCTGGTCGGCCGCGAGGCGCGGATCGTGCGGCTGCCCGACGCGCTCGCGCGGCTGCAGGCAAGCGTGTTCGAATGCCTGCCGGGCAAGCCGGTGATCACGCGCGACAATCTCGCGTCGATGTCGGTGCCGAACGTGCTGTCCGGCCCGCTCGCGCCGGAACTCGGCATCCGGCCCGTGAGTCTCGAAAGCATCGTGCCGGCCTATCTCGGCGACGCGGCGATGCGCTCCCGCTTCGACTGGTTCCGCTCGCGCCGCTAGTCGATTCGTCCTTACCTGTGTGGAATCCCGTCATGAAACTCGTCATTGGAGACAAGAATTACTCGTCGTGGTCGATGCGTCCGTGGCTGCTGCTCGCGCACTTCGGCATACCGTTCGACGAAATCGTCATCGAGCTGCGCCGCGACGATACGAAGGCGCGCATCCTCGAGCATGCACCGTCCGGCAAGGTGCCGTGCCTGATCGACGACCACGGCGTCGCGATCTGGGAGTCGCTCGCGATCGCTGAAACGCTCGCCGAACGCTATCCGCAATATCCGATGTGGCCGGCCGATCCGCTCGAGCGTGCGCATGCGCGCAGCATCGCCGCCGAGATGCATGCGGGCTTCGCGGCGCTGCGCACGGAGATGGGCATGAACATCCGCGCATCGATGCCGGGCCGCGGCGCGACGCCCGAGTCGCTCGCCGACGTCGCGCGGATCGACGCGATGTGGAGCGCTTGCCTCGAGGCATCGGGCGGGCCGTTCCTGTTCGGCGAGTTCGGTATTGCCGATGCGATGTACGCACCCGTCGTGATGCGCTTCAACACGTACGCGCCGGGGCTGTCGCCGGACGCGGCCGGCTACGTCGAGCGCGTGACAGCGTTGCCGGCGGTACGGCGCTGGATCGACGACGCGCGCCGCGAAACCAACGTAATCGCCGACTACGAGCCGACGCCATGAATGTGTACGCAGTAGGCGGCGCGATCCGCGACGAGCTGCTCGGCGTGCCGGTGCAGGACCGCGACTACGTCGTGGTAGGAGCAACGCCCGAGCAGATGGCCGGGCACGGTTTCAAGCCGGTCGGCAAGGATTTTCCGGTGTTCCTGCATCCGGACACGCACGAGGAATACGCGCTCGCGCGCACCGAGCGCAAGACGGCGGCCGGCTATCACGGCTTCCAGTTCTACTACGCGCCGGATGTCACGCTCGACGAGGATCTCGCGCGGCGCGACCTGACGATCAACGCGATGGCTCGCGCGGTGAGCCCGGACGGCGCGCTGGTCGGCCCGGTGGTCGATCCGTTCGGCGGGCAGGCGGACCTGCGCGCGCGCGTGTTCCGGCACGTGAGCGACGCGTTCGTCGAGGATCCGGTGCGGATCCTGCGCATTGCGCGCTTTGCCGCGCGCTTCACCGATTTCACGCTCGCGGACGACACGCTCGCGCTGATGCGGCGGATGGTCGATGCGGGCGAAGTCGATGCGCTCGTCGCCGAGCGGGTCTGGCAGGAAATCGCGCGCGGGCTGATGGAGGCGCGGCCGTCGCGGATGTTCTCGGTATTGCGCGAATGCGGCGCGCTCGCGCGCATCCTGCCCGAGGTCGATGCGCTGTGGGGCGTGCCGCAGCGCGCCGACTACCACCCGGAAGTCGATACGGGCGTGCACGTGATGATGGTCGTCGACCATGCGGCGAAGCAGGGCTATTCGCTCGCGGTGCGCTTCGCGGCGCTCACGCACGATCTCGGCAAGGCGACGACGCCCGAGGACGTGCTGCCGCGCCACATCGGCCACGAGGGACGCAGCGTCGACCTGCTGAAGCCGCTGTGCGATCGGCTGCGAGTGCCGAACGAGTGCCGCGATCTCGCGCTCGTCGTCGCGCGCGAGCACGGTAACCTGCATCGTGTGATGGAGATGGGCGCGGCGGCGCTCGTGCGCCTGTTCGAGCGCGCGGACGGGCTGCGCAAGCCTGCGCGCTTCGCCGAGATGGTGCAGGCGTGCGAGGCCGATGCGCGTGGCCGGCTCGGGCTGGAAGCGCAGCCGTATCCGCAGGCCGAGCGGCTGCGCGAGGCGCTCGTGGCGGCGCGCGGCGTCGATGCGGGCGCGATCGCGCGCGACCTCGGCAACGATGTGGCGAAGATCAAGGATGCCGTGCATCGCGCACGGATCCAGGCGGTCGCGCGCTCGCTCGAGATCGGCGAATAGCGCCGGGGGTTATTTCTTCTTGCGCGCGCCGGCTTTGCCGACCGGGGCGGCGTCTGCCGGCCGCTTGCCGGCCGACGCGCGCGGCTTTGCGGACGCCGTGTGGTCCGCAGCCCTGGCTTTCCTGGCAGCGGGCTGCATCGCGCCCGGCTGAATGGGGTCCGCACCGCGGCCGCGCTTCGGCATCGGCAGGCGGCGGCTCACGCGCGGCTCGCCCGGGAGCAGCCGCGCGTCGCTGTCGGGCTGCATGATTTCGGTCGATGCAGGCACGAATTCGGCATAGCTGTCGTCGAACAGCGGCAGCGTGCCGACCACGATCAGCTCCGCGGGCCCGGCGCCCACGTTCGCGACGCGGTGCTTCCGGTGCGCGTCGAAGTGAATCGAATCGCCGGGCGCCAGCGGGTAGTCCTTCTTGCCGACCGTATAGCAGATCTGCCCGGACAGCACGTAGACGAATTCGTCGCCGCCATGCGCGACCCATTCCGAGCAGTAGCCTTCCATCATCTGAACCTTGACGGCGTTGATCAGACTGCCGTCGAAGGTGGTCGAGAGCCGCTCGTAGCTCTGCGACGTCTTGTCGACCGCATACGACTCCCGGCTGCCCTGATGCGAATCGGGTTGTTGCTGGCGCGGCTGGTCGATCAGCACGCCGATCGGCACGTTCAGCGCGTTCGCGACGTTGACGAGCGACGAAATCGAGATGCCGGTGAGATTGCGTTCGACCTGGGACAGGAACCCGACCGACAGCTTGGCTTCGGTCGCGACTTCCAGCAGCGTTTTCTTCGCTTCCCGGCGCAAGCGCCGAATGCGCTGGCCGATACGCATGAGGTCTGAATCCATGAATCTCTTTCGTGGCAACGAGTAGGCGGCGAGCGGGGGCGGCGGTGCAGCAGCCAGGGCGAGCCTTTCCGCGAATCGCACGAAGCACGGCCGTTCGGGCGATGATGCCGGCGCATTGTACCGCGCAGCGGGCGATTCCCGCGCCAGGCAAGCGTGTTGCACCGGAGCAGAATTTCAGTCTGACTAAAATTTTAGCTTGACCTCAATTCCGGCCCGTTCTAGATTCTTCCGCACGGCGCCAGAAATTTAAGTGAGACAAAAATTTTCGGCGCCGTGCCGCCTGGACTGGCAGTCATGCGCGCTCCGACAACAATGAACAATGTGGGCATCCGATGATCGATCGACTGAAATACAGTTTCTCCAGCCTTCCCCCGTACGATGCATCCGTCGACGAGACCCACGCGGGGCTGTCGCGCCTGCTCGACGCGATGCAGCTCGACGCCGTGGTGATCACGTCGCAGGACGAGTTCATTACCGAGTACCTGCCGCGCCGCAACAACCCGCGCTACGCGCTGTCGGGCTTCGACGGCTCGGCGGGCTGCGGCATCTTCCTGAGCACGGCGGCGGCGCAGGCGCTCGGCGTGCAGCAGTTCGTGCTGTTCGTCGACGGCCGCTACCACCTGCAGGCGGAGCAACAGTGCGATCCGGCGCGTGTGCACGTCGAGAAGCTCGGGCTGGACACGGCGATGTGGCCGGCGATCGCCGAATGGCTGATCGCGCACGCGGGCCGGCTCGAGCGGGTCGGCTATGACGGGCTGCGGTTCAGCGTTGCGCAGCGCGACCGGCTGCTCGACAGCACGCAGGCGGCGAAGCTGGACTGGACGAGCATCGTCGGCCGCGAAATCGACCGCGCGATCGCGCTGCCGGGCTGGTTCGTCGAGCGGCCGATCTTCGAGCTGCCGGAATCGATGACCGGCGTGAGCGTCGCGCAGAACATCGCGACGCTGAACCAGCGGCTCGCCGCGCACACCGGCGCGGCGGACGGCAAGACGGCGTTCGTCACCTGCGCGTCGGACGATCTCAGCTACCTGCTGAACAGCCGCGGCTATCACATCCCGAATGCGTCGTCGCATCTGGGCTTCCTGTTCGTCGTCGGCGAGCAGGTCGTCCTGTTCCTGCCGGAAGGCTGTGACCGTTGCCCGGTCGACCTCGAATCGTATCCGGCGCTGCACGTGATCCGGCGCGACTTCGCGGAACTCGAGCGCATCCTCGCGCAGTTCGCGGTCGAACACGTGTGCTACGGCTTCGAGTCGGTCAACTGCGCGCTCGTCGATACGGTGAGCCGCGTGTGGCCGCACGCGCGACATGCCGATTTCAGTCCGGTCGAGACGATGCGGGTCGGCAAGACGCCGGAAGTGCTCGACCAGTTCCGCGACGCGTTCGCGCGCAGTTCCGCGGCGATCGCCGAGACGATGCGCTGGGCGAAGACGGGCGAGGCGGGGCAGCGGCACTCCGAATACGACCTGGCCCGCGTGATCAACGACGCGTACGGCGCGCGCTCGGCGCTGGCGCTGACGTTCCCGTCGATCGCGGCGAACGGCGCGAACAGCGCGTCCGCGCACTACACGGCGGCGAGCACCGAAGTCGAGCTGACCGAAGGCGAGCTCGTGCTGCTCGACAGCGGCGCGTACTACGAAGGCGGCTTCGCGACGGACTGCACGCGCGTCGTGTTGCGCCGGACCCGTCCGGACACGGTTGCGCAGCCGTGGCAAAGGGAGATCTACACGGTCGCGCTGAAGGCGTGCATCAAGGGGCTCGTCACGCCGTTCCCGAAACAGATGTCAGGCGGCGACGTCGATGCGGCCGTGCGGCAGGTGTGCCGCGACCACGGCTACGATTTCGGCCACGGCACCGGGCATGGCGTCGGGATTCACGTGCACGAAGGCGGTGTGCGGTTCGCGCCGGGATCGAAGTATGGGCTGGTGCCGAATGCGGTGATTTCGGTCGAGCCGGGCATCTATGTGCCGGGCAAGGGCGGCGTGCGGATCGAGAATATCGTGATCATCCATCCGAGCGAGCAGGAGCCGGATACGATGACGTTCGAGAATATCGTCGCGGTGGGCTACGACTGGGATCTGATCGATCTCGACCTGTTGAGCGACGACGAACGCGATTATCTGCGCGACTACGAGCGGCTGTGTGCCGAGCGCGGCACGCAGGTGACCGCGTGTCCGCTGCTGTAGGCGCCGCGCGTCAGCGCGCGACGGCCGACACCCGGCCGTCCGGCCCGTAGAAGCCGACGCGCTCGGGCGCCGAGCGCAGCACTGCGAGCGCCCGTTCGTTGTAGTCCGTCCGGATGCGGATCAGCATGCCATTGGTCGCGTTGGCCTGGCGTGCGCGCTCCGCGGATTGCTGCAGCAATTGCCAGCGGCCGGCGAGGCGCGCGTCGCGTTCGGCGGCCTGGTCCATGCCTTTCTTGCCGACGGGAAAGCCGAGCGCGGACAGCTGCGTGTCCCGCGTGCGTTCGAGCTGCGCGAGGCGGTCGATCAGCGCGGTCTTCTTCTCGATGATGCCGGGCAGCATCGCGAGCGGCTCGGCCGTCGTCAGTGCCTTCTCTTCGTAGGCGAGCAGGGACGCGAACGCTTCGACCGTCGCATGTTCGTCGTTGACCGTGGCCAGCAGCTCGTCTCTCATCGCGTCTCGCTCATCACGCCGGCGCACGGAGCCGCACGCCGGCAAAAAACCATGGGCGCCGGCCTGTCGGGCCGGCTCAGCTGCCCTGCGGGCGCTGCTGCTGCAGCAGCTCGCGGGCGGTATTCAGCACGCCGTCGGCGATCTTGCCCGGATCGATCGTCAGCGTGCCGTTGTTCAGTGCGTCCTTGATCGACTGGACGAGGCCCATGTCGATGTCCGCGTTGCCGGACGCCGAGCGCGTGCGCAATTGGCCGGACAGGCCCGACAGGTTCACGGTCGCGTCTCCGTCAGCCGCGCCTGCGGGCGCCGATTGCGCGCCGGACGCCGCGGGCG
>NZ_JAAGPL010000251.1:0-10969 GCF_017104785.1 Burkholderia sp. Ac-20353
GCCGGCCGCACCTGCGCCGGCCGCGCCTGAGCCGGCCGCACCGACCGTAAGCCCTTCGCGCTGCAGGCGCTCGACGGTATGCCCGCCCATGCCCTTCACGCGCGTGGCGAGATCGTCCGCGTTCTTGAACGGGCCGCGCGCCGCGCGTTCGTCGAGGATCGCCTTCGCCCTGGCAGACCCGATGCCCTTGATGCCGACGAGCGCATCCTCGCCCGCGGTGTTGACGTCGACGGCAGCCCACGCCGACGCGATCGCGCCGAGCAGCGCCGCCGCGGCGAACCATTGCTTGATCATGTTCCGGATCTCCTGGTGAAAACGGCCGGCGGCTGCCGACCGTGACATCCAGTCTAAAGATCCGGCGCGTCGGCTTAAACCTGGCCGGACAGCCAACGTACGTAGCGGTCGACGCCTTCCTGCACGGTCAGGAACGACGCGTCGTAGCCGGCCGCGCGCAGCTTCGTCTGGTCCGCCTGCGTGAAGCACTGGTACTTGCCGCGCAGCGCGTCCGGGAACGGCACGTATTCGATCAGGCCCTGTTCGACCTGCTGCGCGAGCGTCAGCGGCGGCAGGTTGTCGAGCGCACGCAGCGTGTTGACCACCGACGTCGCGACGTCGTTGAACGGCTGTGCGCGGCCCGTACCGAGGTTGAAGATGCCCGACTTCTCCGGATGATCGAAGAAGAACAGGTTGACCTTCACGACGTCCTCGATCGACACGAAATCGCGCGTCTGCTCGCCCGGCGCATAGCCGTTGTATTCGCCGAACAGCTTGACCTTGCCTTCCGCGCGGAACTGGTTGAAGTTGTGGAACGCGACCGACGCCATCCGGCCCTTGTGCGTCTCGCGCGGGCCGTACACGTTGAAATAGCGGAAGCCGGCGATCTGGCTCTTCGCGCCCGGCAGCACGCGGCGGATCACCTGGTCGAACAGGAACTTCGAATAGCCGTAGATGTTGAGCGGCGCCTCGACCTCGCGCTCCTCGACGAAGCGCGTCGAGCCGCCGTAGGTCGCCGCCGACGACGCATACAGGAACTGCGCGCCCTGCGCGAGACACGCATCGAGCACCCCGCGGCTGTAGCGGAAGTTGTTGTCCATCATGTAGCGGCCGTCGTGTTCCATCGTGTCGGAACACGCGCCTTCGTGGAACACCGCGCGCACCTTGCCGAAGTCGCCGCGTGCGAAGCGCTCGACGAACTCGGTCTTGTCGAGATAGTCGTCGATCTCGCAATCGACGAGGTTCCGGAACTTGTCCGCGCGCGTCAGGTTGTCGACCGCGATGATGCGCGTCTCGCCGCGCTCGTTGAGCGCCTTGACGATGTTCGCGCCGATGAAACCGGCCGCGCCGGTGACGATGAGGGTCATGGTCGTCCTTCCTGCCTGAAAAATATGCGACGCAGCGCGCGGCATCCCGCGCGCGTGCGCTCAATGAAACAGTTCGTCGTAGTCGACGGTGGCGGTGCCGAGCTTGCCGACCACGATCCCCGCTGCGCGATTGGCGAGCACGACCGCGTCGACGAGCGGCACGCCGGCGCCGAGCATCGTCGCGACCGTCGCGATCACCGTGTCGCCCGCGCCGGACACGTCGAACACCTCGCGCGCAAGCGCGGGCGCATGCAGTTCACCCGTGCCGGAGAACAGCGTCATGCCTTCCTCCGAGCGCGTCAGCAACAGCGCGTCGATGCCGAGCGATGCGCGCAACTTTGCGACCCGCTCGCGCAGGTCGTCTTCCGACTTCCAGTGTCCGACGACTTCGCGCAGTTCGGCACGGTTCGGCGTGATCAGCGACGCGCCGCGATAGCGCTCCCAGTCGTCGCCCTTCGGGTCGACGAGCACGGGCTTGCCGGCCGCGCGCGCCTTCTCGATCATCGTCGTCACGTGCGTGAGGCCGCCTTTCGCGTAATCCGACATCAGGATCACGTCGTGCTGCGGCAGCAGCGCGTCGAAACGCGCGAGGCCTGCGAGCAGCACCTCGTGCGTCGGCGTCGCCTCGAAGTCGACGCGCAGCAGCTGCTGCTGGCGCGCGAGCACGCGCAGCTTGATCGTGGTCGGCAGCGCCGGATCGCGCTCGAGATGCGGCGTCACGCCGCTGCTGCCGAGCAGCTCGACGATCCGCTCGCCCGGCTCGTCGCAGCCGACCACGCACAGCAGTCCGGCTTTGCCGCCGAGCGTCACCGCATTGCGCGCGACGTTCGCCGCGCCGCCGAGCCGTTCTTCCTGGCGCTGTACGTGCACGACCGGCACCGGCGCCTCCGGCGAGATGCGATCGACGTTGCCGAACCAGTAGCGGTCGAGCATCACGTCGCCGACGACGAGCACGCGCGAGCGTGCAAGCTGTTCGCGCGACACCGGGCCCACTTCGCGAGGCGTGCTCATCGTGCGCTCATCCACGGGAAACGGTCTGGGGATCGACATGCGGACGTCCGATCGCGTAATAGTCGATGCCGAGCTCGGCCATCGCGTCCGGCTCGTACAGGTTGCGGCCGTCGAAGATCACCGGCGCCTTCAGCTCCGCCTTCAGGCGCGCGAAATCGGGGCTCTTGAATTCCTTCCATTCGGTGACGATCACGAGCGCGTCCGCGCCCGTCACGGCCACATCCTGCGTGTCGACGAAGTGCAGGCGCGACAGCGCGTCGGCGTCGTCGCCGAAATCCAGCGCGAATACCCGGCGTGCCTCGTCGATCGCGACCGGATCGTACGCACGCACGGTGGCGCCGCGCTCCAGCAGCGCAGCGATCAGGCGGCGGCTCGGCGCCTCGCGCATGTCGTCGGTATTCGGCTTGAACGCGAGGCCCCAGACCGCGAACTCGCGGCCGGTCAGGTCCGCACCGAAGCGCTGCTCGATCTTGCCGATCAGCACGCTCTTCTGCGCGTGGTTGGCCGCCTCGACCGCCTCGAGAATATGCAGCGGCTGGCCGTTCTCGCCCGCCGTGCGGATCAGCGCCTGGACGTCCTTCGGGAAGCACGAACCGCCGTAGCCGACGCCCGCGTACAGGAAGTGATAGCCGATACGCGGATCGGAGCCGATCCCGCGCCGCACGGCCTCGATGTCCGCGCCAACCTTGTCGGCGAGATTCGACATCTCGTTCATGAACGAGATGCGGGTCGCGAGCATCGCGTTCGCCGCGTATTTCGAGAATTCCGCCGAACGCACGTCCATGTAGATCGTGCGCTCGTGATTGCGGTTGAACGGCGCGTACAGCTTCTTCATCTTCTCGCGCGCGATCGTGCCCGTCTCGTCGTCATCGACGCCGATGATGATCCGGTCCGGACGCATGAAGTCGTCGACCGCCGCGCCTTCCTTCAGGAATTCCGGGTTCGACACGACCGAGAAGCGGTGCGCGACGCTGCCCGCGAGGCCGCGTGCGGCCAACGCTTCGTCAACCACGCCGCGTACGCGCTGCGCGGTGCCGACCGGCACCGTCGACTTGTCGACGATCACCTTGAACGCGGTCATGTGGCGGCCGATGTTGCGCGCCGCCTCGAGCACGTACTGCAGGTCGGCCGAGCCGTCTTCGTCCGGCGGCGTGCCGACCGCGATGAACTGGATCTCGCCGTGCGCGACGCTCGCCTCGATGTCGGTCGAAAAGCGCAGGCGCGCCGCCGCGCGGTTGCGCGCGATGATGTCGAGCAGACCGGGTTCGTGGATCGGCATGCCGCCGTTGTTCAGGATGTCGATCTTGCGCTGATCGACGTCGAGACAGAAGACGTCGTGGCCGATCTCCGCGAGGCATGCGCCCGTGACGAGACCGACGTATCCGGTGCCGATGATGGTGATTTTCATAGATGTTCCGGTGAAGGTTCCCGGTAATAGACTAACTTGGCCGCCGGGCCGTAGCCGGCGGCAGCCGCATCGCGTTCGTCCCGCCTGCCGGGATCAGCTCGACATCGCAGGGTCGACGCGGCGCGGCGCATAGGTTTCCCAGCCGCTGCATCCAGGGCATTGCCAGTAGAAGAGCCGTGCCCGGAAACCGCAATTCTGGCACGTATACCGTGGCAGATTTTTGGTGCGCTGCCTGATCAGCGCACGCATCATTTCAAGTTCCTTACGACGCGGCTCGTCGGCCGCCGCGATCTGCGCGTCGAGCAGGTGCAGCATGCCCGACAGGTTCGGCGACTTCTCCATCTGCGTACGCGCGAGCGTGTGCGCGGCATCCTGGCCGCGCAGCCCGGCGATATGCTGGTACGCGATGTCGAGCAGATCGTTCGACGCGTAGCGGTCGACGTACTCGATCAGCAGCGCCGTGCCGTCACTGGTCCGGTCGAGCGCGATGTACGACTTCATCAGCTTGTCGGCAACGAGCGGCAGGTAAGCCGGATTCTGCGCCTCGACACGTTTCCAGTGGCCGATCGCGGCCGAGTGGTCGCCCGCGGCCGCGGCCGCGTCGCCGGACAGGATTGTCGCGCGGACATTCTGCGGGTTCGCGACGAGCGCGAGCCGCAACTGCTCGGCGGCGGCCTGCGCGTCCTTGCGCTGCAGCGCGTCCTGCGCGAGCTCGCAGTGGAACTGTGCGATTTCGATGCCGAGCGGCTTCTCGCTCATCGATTCGATCCGCTTCGCGGTATCGATCGACTTGTTCCAGTCCTTTTCGATCTCGTAGATCGTCAGCAGTGCACGCTGCGCGCCGAGCGCATAGTCGCCGTCGGCCAGCTTGTGGAACGCCTCTTCCGCGCGATCGAGCAGGCCGGCCTTCAGGAAATCCTGACCGAGCTCGTACAGTGCGTGATCGCGCTCGCTGACGGGCAGGTCGGTTCGGCTCAGCAGGTTCTGGTGCACGCGGATCGCGCGGTCCGTCTCGCCACGGCGGCGAAACAGGTTGCCGAGCGCGAAGTGCAGCTCGACCGTTTCGGGGTCGAGCTTCGCGACCTCGATGAACGCGTCGATCGCCTTGTCGGGTTGTTCGTTCAGCAGAAAATTGAGGCCGCGGAAATACGACCGCGGCAAGTTCGCGCTCTCCGACAGGAGATTCTTCAGGTCATAACGTGACGCTGCCCAGCCGAGCGCGAAGGCGACCGGAATCGCGAGCAACCACCAGAAATCCAGATCCATGCGATATATCGAAGCGGAAACGAAAACCGCGCGGCATTCGCGCGGCGTCGGGTCGGTTAAATGACGGGCGGCATCGGCGGCTGGTCGATCACGGCCGGCGTTTCGCGCGCTGCGCGCAGGTCGCGCTTCAGACGCCCGTTCTCGATGCGCATCCGGAAGATCGCCGGCAGCGCGGACAGCAGGCCGGCAATCAGGCCGACAACGAAGAACGCGAGGCCGATCAGGATCAGCGGAGCTTGCCACGCGTAGCCGGCGAGGAAATTCAACGTCGCGGTTTGCGTATTGGCCAATGCGAGCACCAGCAACAGCACGAACACCAATACCCGGATCAGCCAGACGATCAACTTCATGAAGCCCTCTCTTTGAATGAGATTTCGCCACGGCGCGCGACTCCCCTTCGCGTCACCGAATCGACCCGTATTGTAAAGGATGCGTTTCGGCGTCAGCGTAACCGATGCCGCGCGTGTCGCCGTGCGCATCGCTTCGCGCGCTCGAAGCGCCCCCGAAAATAAAAAAAAGCGCCCACATGGGGCGCTTTTCTACAGCCGTTGCCGGATGGGTTCCGGGCGGGTCGAACGACGCTTACCGCTCGTCGTCCGGATCCTCGGCCTTCAACGGTTCGCCGGCCCGGCCGTCGACGCGTTCGCGCAATTCCTTGCCAGGTTTGAAGTGCGGCACGAACTTCTCGGGCACCTGCACTTTCTCCCCCGACTTCGGGTTGCGTCCGACGCGGGCCGGGCGACGGTTGAGACCGAAGCTGCCGAAACCCCGAATTTCAATGCGATGCCCTTTGGACAGAGCATCAGACATCGCATCGAGCATCGTTTTCACCGCGAAATCCGCATCCTTGAGGACAAGTTGCGGAAATCGCGATGCCAACTGCGCGACCAACTCGGATTTGGTCATACTTCAGCAGACCTCGTAAGGCTTACTGGTTCTGGCCGTCGAGCTTGGCCTTCAGCAGTGCGCCGAGGTTGGTCGTACCCGTCGCGGCCGAGCTGGTGTCGGCTTGCAGGCCGCGGATCGCTTCCTGCTGCTCTGCCGAATCCTTCGCCTTGATCGACAGGTTGATGCCGCGCGACTTGCGATCGATGTTGATCACCATCGCGTTGACCTTGTCGCCTTCCTTCAGCACGTTGCGTGCATCTTCGACGCGATCCTGCGAGATTTCCGACGCACGCAGGTAGCCTTCGATGTCGCCCGTCAGCGTGATGACCGCGCCCTTCGCGTCGACCGACTTGACCACGCCGTCAACGATCGAGCCCTTGTCGTTCATTGCAACGTAGTTGCTGAACGGGTCGCCTTCGAGTTGCTTGATGCCGAGCGAAATGCGTTCCTTCTCGACGTCGATACCGAGCACGATTGCCTCGACTTCGTCGCCCTTCTTGTACTTGCGAACCGCTTCTTCGCCAGTTTCGCTCCACGACAAGTCCGACAGGTGGACCAGGCCGTCGATGCCGCCCGGCAGACCGATGAACACGCCGAAGTCGGTGATCGACTTGATTGCGCCCGTGATCTTGTCGCCCTTCTTGAAGTTGCGGCTGAAGTCATCCCACGGATTCGGCTTGCACTGCTTCATGCCGAGGCTGATACGACGGCGATCTTCGTCGATCTCGAGGACCATGACTTCGACTTCGTCGCCCAGCTGGACAACCTTCGACGGAGCAACGTTCTTGTTGGTCCAGTCCATTTCCGACACGTGGACGAGGCCTTCGATGCCCGATTCCACTTCGACGAATGCGCCGTAGTCGGTGATGTTCGTGACCTTGCCGAACAGGCGCGTGCCCGACGGGTAACGGCGCGAGATGCCTTCCCACGGATCGTCGCCCAGTTGCTTGATGCCCAGCGACACGCGGTTCTTCTCTTGGTCGAACTTGAGGATCTTCGCGGTGACTTCCTGGCCAACCGACAGGACTTCGCTCGGGTGACGCACGCGACGCCATGCGATGTCGGTGATGTGCAGCAGGCCGTCGATGCCGCCGAGGTCCACGAACGCGCCGTAGTCGGTGATGTTCTTGACCACGCCGTTGACGATCGCGCCTTCCTTCAGCGTCTCGAGCAGCTTCGCGCGCTCTTCGCCTTGCGTTGCTTCGATCACGGCACGACGCGACAGCACGACGTTGTTACGCTTGCGATCGAGCTTGATCACGCGGAACTCGAGCGTCTTGCCTTCGTACGGGGTCGTGTCCTTGACCGGACGCGTGTCGACCAGCGAACCCGGCAGGAACGCGCGGATGCCGTTGACCATCACGGTCATGCCGCCCTTCACCTTGCCGGTGATCGTGCCGGTGACGAGTTCGTTGTTGTCAAGCGCCTTTTCCAGCGACAGCCACGATGCAAGGCGCTTCGCCTTGTCGCGCGACAGGATCGTGTCGCCGTAGCCGTTTTCGAGTGCGTCGATCGCGACGGACACGAAATCGCCCGACTGCACCTCAACCTCGCCCTGATCGTTCAGGAATTCCTCGATCGGAATGTAAGCCTCGGACTTCAGGCCTGCATTGACGACCACGAAGTTGTGGTCGACGCGCACGACTTCGGCGGAAATCACTTCGCCGGCGCGCATGTCTTGGCGGGTCAGCGACTCTTCGAACAGAGCCGCGAAAGATTCAGTATTCGGGTTGGAGGTTTGCAGGTCGGACATAAAAATCTGATTGTGCATGGTTCGCTGTGCCACGCCGGCCGGAATGGCAGGCTGAAAGGGCCAGATCGAAGCCACACGGGGTTAAGGGTTCGAAACACGCTCCGCGCTTGACGACGCGGAGCACCTACTGCTGCCCGCCTTCTCAGGCGGGCTGGCCAAGCACCCGGTACCACTGCAGCACCTGGTCGACCGCCTGGTCGACTGAAAGCGCTGACGTATCGAGCAGCCTGGCATCTGCCGCGGGTTTCAGCGGCGCGGCCGCGCGATTGCTGTCGCGCGCGTCACGTTCACGAAGATCCCGGAGCAAGTCATCTATATTAGCAGAAAATCCTTTTTGCATCAATTGCTTATGCCGTCTGGCCGCGCGAGCCTCGACGCTGGCCGTCAGAAACACCTTCAGCCCGGCATCCGGAAAGATCACCGTGCCCATGTCGCGGCCGTCCGCGACGAGGCCCGGCGTCTTGCGGAACGCGCGCTGGCGGGCGACGAGCGCCGTGCGCACCGGCGCGTGCACGGCGATCGCGGATGCGCGGTTGCCGACCGCCTCGGCGCGGATGTCGTTCGACACGTCCACGCCGTCGAGCTGCGCACAGCCTTCGCGGAACGTGATGTGGAGGTCGTCGACCAGTTTCTCGAGCGCGCCGACGTCCTCCTCGGCAATCTCGTAGCGCATGCTCGCGAGCGCGGCGAGGCGATACAGCGCGCCGCTGTCGAGCAGGTGGAAGCCGAGGTGCGCAGCGACGAGCGCCGCCACGGTGCCCTTGCCGGAAGCGGTCGGGCCGTCGATCGCAATGACCGGTGTCTGGTGAAAGGGTCGGGTCGATTTCATCGGGTCAGTCGGGTCAGGCCTTCGCGAGCGCGGCGAAGCGGTCGAAATAGTCGGGGAACGTCTTGCCGACGCACTTCGGATCGTTGATGCGCACCGGCACGCCGCCCAGGCTCACGAGCGAGAAACACATCGCCATCCGGTGGTCGTCGTACGTGTCGATCGCCGCGTTCGGCGTCAGCGCCGCGGGCGGCGTGACCACGAGATAGTCGGCCCCCTCGTCGACCGTCGCGCCGACCTTGCGCAGTTCGGTCGCCATCGCCGCGATACGGTCGGTTTCCTTCACGCGCCAGCTCGCGATGTTGCGCAGCGTGCTCGGGCCGTCGGCGAACAGCGCCGCGACCGCGATCGTCATTGCCGCATCGGGAATCAGGTTGAAATCCATGTCGATCGCCGCGAGCTTGCCGTGGTCGTGGCCGATGCCGCGCACTTCGATCCAGTCGTCGCCCATCGTCACGTTCGCGCCCATCTGCATCAGCGCGTTCGCGAAACCGACGTCGCCCTGGATGCTCGCGCGCCCCACGCCCTCGACGCGCAGCGGGCCGCCGCCGAGCGCGCCGGCCGCGAGGAAGTACGACGCCGACGACGCGTCGCCTTCGACCATGATCCGTCC
The DNA here is from genome assembly GCF_017104785.1 of Burkholderia sp. Ac-20353. Classification (NCBI taxonomy): domain Bacteria; kingdom Pseudomonadati; phylum Pseudomonadota; class Betaproteobacteria; order Burkholderiales; family Burkholderiaceae; genus Burkholderia; species Burkholderia sp. Ac-20353. The sequence continues at coordinate 9,127 of NZ_JAAGPL010000251.1, forward strand.
CGGCGACTTGTAGCGGACGCCGGCCGGCACGACGAAGCGCTGCCAGCCGTCGCGCTCGACGGTCACGCCGAAGCGTGCCATCAGCTTGATCGTGATGTCGATGTACGGCTTCGAGATCAGCTCGCCGTCGACCTCGACGACGATCCGGCCGTCCGGCGCCTTCACGAGCGGCAGCGTCATCAGCAGCGCGGTCAGGAACTGGCTCGATACGTCGCCGCGCACCTTGATCGGCGCGTCGACCGAGACCGACGCCGGCTTGATGCGCAACGGCGGGAAACCTTCGTTCAGCTCATAGTCGATCTGCGCGCCGATTTGCCGCAGGCCGTCGACGAGATCGCCGATCGGCCGTTCGTGCATGCGCGGCACGCCGTGCACGCGATAGTCGCCGCCGTTGACCGCGAGCGCCGCCGTCAGCGGCCGCACGGCCGTCCCCGCGTTGCCGAGGAACAGGTCGGCCGTCTTTGCGGTGAACGCGCCGCGCGTGCCCGTGACGACACAGGTGTCGCCGTCGCGCGCGAGCTTCACACCCAGCTTGCCGAGCGCGTCGAGCATCACGCGCGTGTCGTCGGAGTCGAGCAGGTTGGTGATCGTCGTATCGCCTTCGGCAAGCGCCGCGAGCAGCAACACCCGGTTCGAAATGCTCTTCGAGCCGGGCAGACGCACGGTGCCCGACGCGCTCGAGTACGGACCGAGATCGAGATATTCCATGGGAGCTTCCTGTTAATTCCTGTTCGTTTCGGGGGGGCGGCCATCCGTGGGGCGGCCATCCGGGGTCGGCCGTTCGGCAGCCGGCTCGGCGGCAGCCTGCCGATCTGCGGCAGCCCCGCCGGAAACCGCCTTGCCGCCGCGCTCCTGCCACGCCGAACGCGCGGCGCGCGAACGCGAGAACACATCTTCGAGCGCGGCGCCGTCACCGGCGTCGATCGCCGCGCGCAGCCGCGCGAGCACGCGCGTGTAGCCGTCGAGTTCGTCGAGCAGCGCAGCGCGGTTCGCAACGCAGATGTCGCGCCACATTTCAGGGCTCGACGCGGCAATCCGCGTGAAGTCGCGGAAACCGCCGGCCGCATAGGAAAACTTCAATTCCGCGTCCGCCTCACCGAGGATCTGCTCGACGAGCGCGAACGACAGCACGTGCGGCAGATGACTGACCGACGCGAACACGCGATCGTGCTGCGTCGCGCTCATCATCCGCACGTCGGCGCCCGTCGCGCGCCACATCGCGTCGATCCGCGCGACCGACGCGGCCGGATTCTCCGGCAGCGGGCACAGCACGACGTTGCGCCCGACGTACAGGTCCGGCAGCGCGGCCTCGACGCCGCTCGATTCGCGCCCGGCGATCGGATGCCCCGGCACGAACTGCGCAATGCGCGGACCGAGCGCATCGCGCGCGGCCGCGACGGCGTCCGACTTGGTACTGCCTGCGTCGGTGACGATCGTCGCGTCGTCGAGCCACGGCGCGATCCGTGCGAGCAGCGGGCCCGTCTGCGCGACCGGCGCGGCGAGCAGCACGAGGTCGGCGCCCGCGAGCGCTTCGCGCAGCTGCGCTTCGTCGTCGAGCGCCGCAGCACGATCGATCACGCCGAGCGCCAGCGCTCGCGCAACCGACACCGACGAGCGCCCCACGCCAACGATCTCGCCAGCGATTTCGCCAACCTCGCCCGGCGCACGTTCGCGCAGCGCGCGGGCCAGCGATCCGCCGATCAGGCCGACGCCGAAAATGACCAGTTTGTTGAATGCAAAGCCTGACACGACTCGAACCAAGTGACGCGTGCCGGCCGATGCCGTGCGACGCGGATATCCAGATCCGGAGGCCTGTGCGTCGTCCGGCGCGCAATCCGCGCCG
>NZ_JAAGPL010000024.1:0-70168 GCF_017104785.1 Burkholderia sp. Ac-20353
TCGACGGCCATCAGATCGCGGGGCTGTCGAGCCACCGGATCGCGCTGAAGGGCCTCGTGCGGACGTTCCAGAACATCCGCCTGTTCAAGTCGCTGACCGTCGTCGAGAACCTGCTCGTCGCGCAGCATCGCAAGGTGAAGTCGGGGCTGCTGCACGGCCTGTTCGCGACGCCCGCCTACCGGCGCGTGGAGAAGGAAGCGCTCGAACGCGCAGCAGTGTGGCTCGACCGGATGGGCCTGACGTCGGTCGCCAACCGGCCGGCCGGCACGCTGTCGTACGGGCACCAGCGGCGCCTGGAGATCGCGCGCTGCATGATCACCGAACCGCGTCTGCTGATGCTCGACGAGCCGGCGGCGGGCCTCAACCCGCAGGAGAAGATCGAACTCCAGCACCTGATCGACAAGCTGCGCCGCGAGTTCGGCGTGTCGGTGCTGCTGATCGAGCACGACATGAGCCTCGTGATGGGCGTGTCGGACCGCATTCTCGTGATGGAGCACGGCCGGCCGATCGTGATCGGCACGCCCGAAGCGGTCCGCAACGACCCGCGCGTGATCAAGGCGTATCTGGGGGAAGAGTGATGCTGAAGCTGGAACAGGTCCATACGCACTACGGCGCGGTCGAGGCGCTCGCGGGCGTGTCGATCGAGGTGAACAAGGGCGAGATCGTCACGCTGATCGGCAGCAACGGCGCCGGCAAGACGACGCTGATGATGACCGTGTGCGGCACGCCGCGCGCGTCGTCGGGCCGCGTGCTGTTCGAGGGCCGTGACATCACCGGGATGTCGACGCACCAGATCATGCGGCAGGGGATGGCGATTTCGCCGGAAGGGCGGCGCGTGTTCCCGAGCCTCACGGTGCTCGAGAACCTGAAGATGGGCGGGTTCTTCGCAAGCCGCGACGAGATCGAGGCCGGTGTCGAGCACGTGTATCGCCTCTTTCCGCGTCTGAAGGAGCGTTCGGCGCAGCGCGCGGGCACGATGTCGGGCGGCGAGCAGCAGATGCTCGCGATCGGCCGCGCGCTGATGAGCAGGCCGCGTCTGCTGCTGCTCGACGAGCCGACGCTCGGCCTCGCACCGCTCGTGATCGCGCAGATCTTCGACATCATCCGGATGATCCGCGATGAGGGCGTGACGGTGTTCCTCGTCGAACAGAACGCGAACAAGGCGCTGGGCGTGGCCGATCGCGGCTACGTGCTCGAAACGGGGCGCGTGGTGCTCGCGGATACGGGCGCGAACCTGCTCGCGAACGACCGGATCAAGCAGGCTTATCTCGGCGGTTGATGAGGAAAGCCGCCGGCCTGCAACGGGCCGGCGGTGCATGGCTCCGCTGCTGTCTCGTACTTGCACGTGCGACATGGTCGGGGAAGGGGCGATACCGGTCAAATGGATCGTCCCGACGTCGACCCTCAAGCGGTCAACGAAGCGCGGCGCATCCAAGCGCAGATATTCGGACTTGACTTCGACGAAGTGCCTGAATCTGATGGATCATAAGTGATCCGAAGTGAATGACTGGCGTGGCACGCTCACGCGCACAACACCCGGGCTTTCACGGTCTGATCTTCGGCCCGTCCGCCGCAACGGCATGTTTCCAAGCGGATCAACCACTCGATCAGCGCACACGACATGCGCGCCGGTTCTAGCGACGCTTACATATGCACGTCCTGCCGTCACGAGTGACATGACATCGATCCAGCGCGACCGGCAACGGCATCTGCGCGAGTACTCGTCATCAAGAACACGCGACGGCACTTTCGGTTTCGGCATGTCTTCGCCGAGTACGAATACGGCAGGCCATGCAGCTACCCATCCTCCGCGAATCGCTATTCCAAAACTGAACGGGAGACCCACTCGAGGTTGAGCTGGAACGATCATCCGGACCGAGGTTCGGGGCTTTCGAGGAGCGACTTGAGGAGGGACTTTCGGGGAGAGCTTTCGCAAACGGAAACCGGCCGAGAGACACAGAGTCTCGCGGCCGTTCCTCTGCCTTCGGGATGCGCCGCGCCACGGAGGCGTCGGCTCGCATCCGGTTCGCTGGAACGATGGGGAATCGTTACATCACGAACCGGCTTCGAACCGACTACACGGCTTATGCGGCCTTGACGGTGCTGCGCGAATCGCTGCCGTTACCGGCACGCGCGGAAAGCGCCGCGATCGCACTGGCTCGTCGCCCGACATGCTCACGCATCGCCAGCTCCTTGACGGGGCCGAAGCCGCGAATCTCCAGGGGCAATGCGGCCAGCGCGGTCGCCTGTTCGAGCTTGCCTTCGGTCAGGGATTCGCATGCGCTGCGAATATCGTCGAAGTACTCGGCGACGAGACGTCGTTCCGCGCGCCGTTCGGCCGTGTAGCCGAACACGTCGAGCGCCGTTCCGCGCAGGCCACGCAAGCCGGCGACCGCTTTCAGGACCGGGAAGATCCACGGGCCGAACTTGCGCTTCTTCGGCCGGCCGGTGCGCGGGTCGACAGCGGAAAAGAGCGGCGGTGCCAGCCACAACGAGACCTTGTCGGCGTTCGAGAACTGCGCCATCAGCGATTCGCGGAATTCCGGCGTCGAATACAGGCGTGCGACTTCATACTCGTCCTTGTACGCCATCAGCTTGTACGCGCTCCGGGCCACCGCGGTGGCGAACGTATCGCCTTTGCCGCCGGCCTTCGCTTCCGCATGACATGCAAGCGCGATGAGATCGGCATACTTCCGCGCGTAGCCTTCCCCTTGGTACTCGACAAGCCGCTTCCGGTGCAGTGCCACGAGTTCGTCCAGCGTGGCGGGCTCTGCCTTCGACCCACCCGCAGGAACCTGGATCACGTTCAACGCGTCCGGCACGGCCGCGATGATGCGCCCCCAGTTGAACGCGGACTTGTTCATCTCGACCGCGGCGCCGTTGCGCTCGATGATCTGATCGATCGCCTCGCGGCTCAGCGGCACCAGGCCTTTCTGCCACGCGTAACCCAGCATCAGCGTATGCGTCGGCAACGTGTCGCCGAAGATGCTCTGGGCGAGCGCACCGGCATCGAACGCATGGAACGCGTTGGCGTCGCATCGATTGCGAATTCGATCGTGCATCAGCTTTGTCGGCAATGCGGCATCCCGGTTGCTGACGACATCGGGCGTCGGCGTCGGGGCGAGATTGAGCACGGCCGACGTTCGCTTCTGGGACAGCCGGATCAGCGAATCGGGGGCCGCCGACACCACGAGGTCGGCACCCAGCAGCAGGTCGGCCTTGCCCTCGCCGATACGAGACGCCGCGATCTGGTCATCCGTCGCGGCGATGCGTACCTGACTGACCACCGCGCCGTTCTTCTGCGCCATGCCGGTGAAATCGAGCACCGTGGAGGCGAGGCCGTCGACGCTTGCCGCGGCACCCAGAATCGCCCCCATGGTCAGCACACCGGAGCCGCCAATTCCGGTGATATAGATGTTGAACGGCTCGGCGAGTGCCGGCAGAACCGGGGCGGGCAGGGTGGCGAGAAAATCCGCTTCCATTCCGACGAGTCGCTTGCTGTCGGGCTTGCGGACCTTCACGCCTTCGACTTCGACGAAGCTCGGGCAGAACCCCTTCACGCACGAGAAATCCTTGTTGCAGGCGCTCTGGTTGATGGCGCGCTTGCGACCGAGCGGCGTGTCGACCGGCTCGATGGAGATACAGTTGGACTGAACCGAGCAGTCGCCGCAGCCCTCGCAGACTTCCTGGTTGATGAAGACCCGGCGATCCGGATCGGGCATTTCCTTGCGCTTGCGGCGACGCCGCTTTTCGGCCGCGCAGGTCTGCTCGTAGACGATCGCGGTGACACCCGGTACGTCGCGCAGTTGTCGCTGCACCGCGTCGAGCTGGTCGCGATCGTACACGCCGACATCCGGTGCGAGTTCGCGATCGCCTTGCCAGCGCGCCGGATTGTCGGTCACGAACGCGATCTTCTCGACGCCTTCCGCGTGCAACTGGCGCGTGATGCGGGCCGGATCGTTGGTGCCTTCGGTCGGCTGCCCGCCCGTCATCGCGACGGCATCGTTGTACAGGATCTTGTACGTGATGTTCGTTTTCGCCGCAACGGCGGCACGGATGGCGAGCAGGCCGGAGTGCTGATAGGTGCCGTCGCCGAGATTCTGGAACACGTGCGCGGTCCTGGAAAACGGCGCCGCGCCGATCCACTGCGCACCTTCTCCGCCCATGTGGCTAGCCACCTTGGTCTTCAGTTCCGGTTGCGACAGCGCGATCACGTGACAGCCGATCCCGCCGCCGCTGATCGAGCCGTCGGGCGTGCGTGTCGACGTATTGTGCGGACAGCCCGAGCAGAAGAACGGCCGACGCACGGGGATGACCGCGGTGGACGGCTTCTTGGCCGCCGCGTCGAGCTCGGCGAGACGATCGCGCAATTCGGGCGAATCGATTCCGTTGGCCTGCATTCTGCGCACCAGCACGCCGGCGACGAGATAGGCGCTGAATTCCCAGACTTCAGGAAGCAGCATGTTGCCGGCCACGTCGGTTTTCCCCGAGATGGCGGGACGCTGCGCATCCGGCCAATGGAACAGAGCCTCCTTGAGCTGTGCTTCGACGTTGGCGCGCTTCTCTTCGATCACGAGCACTTCGCGATGCCCGGCGGCAAACTCGGTTGCGCCGTCGGTTTCGAGCGGCCAGCTCATCGCGACCTTGTAAACCGATACCCCCATGTCGCGCAGCATGGCGTCGCTCAGGCCGAGATCGCGGCATGCCTGCATGAAGTCCTGATGCGCCTTGCCGACGGTGATGATCCCGAGGCCCTTCGTCGGGGCGTCGACGATGACGCGGTCGAGCCGGTTCGCCCGTGCCCACGCGCGCGCCGCCGGCAGTCGTTCGTCGATCAGCCGGCGTTCGTATTCGCCGCGCTGGGCGGGCCACGACAGCGTCGGATCCCAGTTCAGGCCGTGCGCGGGCATCGGAAAATCGGTCGGCGCATGGAACGTCGGCCAGGTCGCCATATCGATCGTCGCCGCGGTTTCGACGACTTCCGCGATCGTCTTGAGCGATACCCACAGCCCGGTGTAGCGCGACATCTCGATGCCGGCCAGGCCGAACTCGATCACCTCGCGGACGTTACTCGGCTGCAGGACGGGAATCGACGCGGAGTGAAAAATGCCGTCGGTCTGGTGAGGCCACATGGACGACTGCGCGGCGTGATCGTCACCGGAAATCGCGAGCACGCCGCCCAGTTTCGACGTCCCCATCATGTTGGCGTTGCGGAATACGTCGCCGGTCCGGTCGACGCCGGGGCCTTTGCCGTACCAGATGCCGAAGACGCCATCGACCTTGGTGTCGCCGAAGACGGTATGCAGCTGTGCGCCCCACAGGGCGGTTGCGGCCAGGTCCTCGTTCAGGCCCGGCTGGAACACGATGTCGTGCGCGGCAAGCTGTTTCGATGCTTTCCACAACTGCTGGTCGTACACGCCGAGTGGCGATCCGCGATATCCGGATATCAGGCCACCGGTATTCAGGCCGAGCGCCCGATCGCGCTCGCGTTGAATCATCGGCAGGCGAACCAGCGCCTGGATACCAGTGATGAAGGTGCGTTGTCGGCTTTGGGCCGAGCTCGAAGCGCGATGCTGCGTCAGCTCAGTACTCACGAATGTCTCCAGAATTCAACTTCTCCAATGATGAGTAAGTTTATGGCGACGATTCGAGCGTTTTGCACCAAATTGAATTACTTGATTCATCAAAATCAAGACGTTTGAACCATCATGTGTAGACTGACTAGTACAACTGAACCATGCGGGCGATTCCGGCGAGATTGAACGCACTGACAGAACGCGATTCGCCAGGCATCCGAGTTCGGCCTCGGTAGCGGCAAGCAGGTCGTCGCACCGTTGTTGATCTTCGACCGCGACCTGAAGGGGCTGGGCCTGAAAGCCGCGCAAGGCCTGCAATTCACGACCGCGTTCTACTGGTACTACAACGACGAAACCCGTGCGATCGGCAAGCGCTATTTCGCGAAGACCGGCGCGATGCCGACGATGGTCCAGGCTGGCATGTATTCCGCCGTCACGCAGTATCTGAAGGCGGTCCAGGCGGCCGGAACGGCCGACTCGGACAATGTCATGGCGAAAATGCGCGCGACCCCGATCAACGATTTCTTTGCGAAGAACGGCCGTATTGCCGCGAACGGGCAGATGTTCCACGACATGTATCTGGCCGAGGCGAAGAAGCCGGCCGAATCGAAGGGAGACTGGGACCTGCTCAGGATCGTCAAGGTCATTCCGAAGGACAAGGCATTCCAGGCTGTCGCGCAAAGCGGATGCGCGCTCAAGGATTGAGTCTCGAGCGCCAGTCTGCGCGAGGTGTTCACGTCGAGGCGACGCGACACTTCACGCGCAGACAGGCATCCCTACATGTGGAAACGCCCTTCGGATACGAAACGCCCTTCCGTTACGGGCGCATTCACGCGCCGTCCGCCAGCAGCGAGATGCCGAGCTCGGCCCGACGCCACAGCCACGGGCTAGGGCGGTAGCGCATGTCCCCGGTGAGGCCGGTGAGGTTCTGCAATATCGACAGCACCAGGCGCGGGCCGATCGCATCCCCGAGCGCCAGCGGCCCCTTCGGATAGCCGAGGCCCAGCTGAACGGCGCGGTCGATATCGTCCGGCGACGCGATCCGTTGCTGGGCGATGTCGCTGGCGATGTTGATGATGCAGCAGACGATGCGTTGCGCAACGAACCCGGCGGAGTCGCGGATCACCGTCACCGGTACGCCGTCGCTCGCAAAGAGGCCATGCGCCGTGTCCCGGACAGCTGCCGTGGTTGCGGGCGTGGTCATCAACGTTCGGCGTCGCGTCGCGTCGAGCGGCAGCAGGGTATCGATCGCGATCACGCGGGCCGCGTCCAGACGTTCGTCGACAGCACACGTGGTCGCGTCGTGTCCAAGCGGCGTCACCACGATCAACGCCTCGGGCGACGGCGTTTCTCCCGCCTCGGGCGTGACACCCAGGATGGCCAGCAGCCTGACCACTATGTCGTGCCCGCGTCGGTTAGCCCGGCTGACCCACACACTGGCCGGCCGTGCCGACGGCGCAGCTGACGCTGCCGGAACCTGCTTCTGGCCGTTTTCATAGCGATAGAAGCCGGCCCCGGCCTTTCTGCCGACCAGCCCACCGACCGCCCGAATTGCTGTGATCGGCGAAGGGCGATAACGCGGCTCCTGATAGAACTGGTTATAGATCGACTCCATCACCGGATGCGACACGTCCAGCCCGGTCAGATCCATCAGCTCGAACGGCCCCATTCGAAAGCCGGCCTGCTCGCGCATGATGTCGTCGATGTCGGCGAACGACGCAGCGCCTTCCTGCGCGACCTTGAGCCCTTCGATGTTCATGCCCCGGCCGGCATGGTTGACGATGAAGCCCGGCATGTCCTTGCATCGTACGGGCGTATGCCCCATGCGGCGCGCGAGCGCCATCAGCGCATCGCCGACGGCCGGATCTCCCGACAGTCCGTCGATGACCTCGACCACTTTCATCAATGGCACCGGATTGAAAAAGTGATAGCCGGCGATGCGTTCGGGATGCTTCGCGCCCGCGGCAATCGCGGTGATCGACAACGACGACGTGTTCGACGCGATGATGGCTTGAGGGCGCAGCACCGCCTCGAGCTCGCCGATCAACTGACGTTTGATGTCGAGCCGTTCGACGATCGCCTCGATCACCAGATCGCAGGCGGTCAGCTCCTCGAGTGCCGTACACGGACGGACGCGCGCGAGCGCCGCTGCACCGTCCTCGGCGCTCAGCTTGCCCTTGTCGGCGAGTTTGGCGAAGGTGTCGGACAGGTACACGCGGGCCGCGTCAAGGGCTTGCGGGTTCGTATCGAAGAGATTCACCGCGAGCCCGGCCAGCGCCGCGATTTGCGCGATGCCGCGGCCCATTGCGCCGGCGCCGACGATGCCGATCGTCTCGAGGGGCGGGATTGATGTAGTGGTTTGCATGTTCATTCTGCTGAAGGCTGGGAGTCGGAAACGTGTCGTTCCGGTGGATCGGCGCGACCCACCGGAACGACGGGGCAGGGGCGTGCGTCAGCTCGCGACCGCTGCATGACGCACGCAGGATCGTCAATCGAGCGTCACCACATACTTGCCGGACGACTGGCCCGAGGCCAGCTTCGCCAGCGCCTCGCCGGTGCGGGCGAGCGGGAGCCTGCCGGCAATCCTGGGCTTGATCGCGCCCTGCTCGTACAGTCGGAAGATCGCCTGCTGTACCGCGTGAACCTTCTCGGGTTGACGATCACGGTAGTCGCTCCATTGCAGGCCGCTGACAGCGATGTTCTTGACGAGCAGGTAATTGACCTTGACCTCGGGAATGCGTCCCGACGCGAATCCGATCACCACCGCGCGGCCGCACCAGGCCATCGCACGCAGCGCGGCGTCGAACGCGTCCCCGCCGAGCGTGTCGAGCAGCACGTCGGCACCGCGATCGCCCGTCGCCGTGCGAACCTGCTCGCGCAGCGAATCGCGCAGGTTCGGCGCGGTCAGGTCGATGACTGCGTCGGCACCCATCTCCGTCACGGCGCTTGCCTGATCGGCCCCGCTGACGGCCGCCAGCGCGCGTCCGCCGAGTCCCTTGACGATCTGGAGCGCCGCGGAACCCACGCCACCGGCCGCGCCGGTGACGAGCACCGACTCGCCTTCACGAAACCCGCCGCGTTCAACGAGCGCGAAATACGCGGTCTGGTAGACGAGCCCCATGGCCGCGGCATCTTCGAACGACATCGAGTCGGGCAGTGCGAAACAGGATCGTTCATTGACGCTGACCCGTTCGGCGAATGCGCCGTACTCCATTTGTGCGACAACGCGATCGCCGGGGTGAACGCGCGTCACATTGCGCCCGACGGCCCGCACGATCCCGGCCGCGTCCTTGCCCGGTGCGAACGGACGCTCGGGCAGCACCTGATAGGTCCCCCGGACGACCAGCAAGTCCGGATAGTTCACGGCCGCGGCACGGACGTCGATCAGGACGCTGTCGTCGTCGACGTGCGGATCGGGCAGCTCGCCGATGTTCAGGTGTTCCGGTTCAGTGAACGCCTGGATCACAATTGCTTTCATGTCGTTCGCCCCTCACCGGTTCAAGAGCGGATTGTCGGCCCCAAGCGCGGGCGACGGCCGATCGCGGAATCGGTTGCGGAAGGCCGCGGCCACCGGCACCGGAAGCGCCGGCAGCGTGCTACCGGCGGCGGTCCGCACCGTATGGTCGAATACGCCACGGGAGACGAAATGAGGATCGCGGCAGGCCTCCTCGAGACTCGCCACCCGGCTCGTGCAAACGTCCTGGCCGGCGAATCGATCGAGCCAGTAGGCGAGCGGACGCTGCACGATCGCATCGGCCACCGCGTCGGTTGCCTGCGCCGGGGACATCCGGGCCAGCGTCTCGACATCCAGTCCGACGAGCGCGACGAAGTTGCTCCAGAACTTGTCCTCGATCGGTGCGGCCGCGAGAAAGGCGTCGTCGGCGGTGCGATAGATCTGGTAGCGCGGCGACCCGCCCGTCACCAGTTCGGACGCCGGACGAGGCCACTGGCCGCGTGCACCGCTGCCGAGGCCCCAATACAGGAATGTGAACAGGTTGTCGGCCATCGCTATGTCGAGATGGCTGCCCTGGCCCGTCTGGTCCCGCTGCCGCAGCGCAAGCAGGATGTTGATCATGGCGGGATAAGCGCCACCCGCGACGTCCGCAATCAGCGCCGGCGGCAGGCCGGGGCTGCCGTCGACGCCGGCCGTCAGCGACAGCATGCCGGCCGCCGCGACATAGTTGAGGTCGTGGGCCGCCTCGTGCGCGCGCGGCCCATCCTGCCCGAAGCCGGTGATCGAGCAGTACACGAGCCGTGGATTGCGTTTCGCGAGGGCGGCATAGCCGAGGCCGAGCCGCTCCATCACGCCGGGCCGGAACTGCTCGACGAGCACGTCGGCCGATTCGATCATCGGCGCGAGTTGGTCCAGCGCGTCGGGCGCCTTCAGGTCGATCGCGACCGATTTCTTGCCTCGGTTCAACAGCACGAAGTTGGTGCTGTCCTCGTCGATCTTGGGCTCGTACGAGCGCATGTCGTCGCCCCGGTCCGGCCGCTCGAACTTGATCACTTCGGCGCCGGCCTCCGCCAGCAGCAACGAACACAGCGGTCCGGGAAGCAGCGTACTGAAATCGAGTACCTTGATACCGGCGAGCGGTTGCATCATTGCATTCCTCCGCTTGCCCGTTCGGCCGCGACGCGCGCGCGGCGCGCCGGGGCGTAGGGCTCCTGGCCGAGCGCCTGGTAGAGCGCCTCGGTAATCGCATGGTGGTGGGCGAGGCCGGTGCGTTCGAGCAGCGAGATCGGCCCCTCGGGATAGCCGAGCCCCAGGCAGAGCGTCTTGTCCAGGTCGTCGGCGCTCGCCAGTTTCTCGTCGAGGCGCCGCAGCGCCGCATTGAAGTACGGACGAATCAACCGATCGACGATGCGCCCGGGAAAGTCATTGCAGACCGCGACGACCAGACCCGCGGCCTGAAACGCCGCCTTGGCGGCGTCGACGGCAGCCGCCGACGTACCCGGTTGCCGGACCAGTTCGACGAGCTGGCTCGGGTCCGCGTCGCCAAGCCGGAACCGCGCGAACCCGACGACGTTGTTCCCTTCGAGCCCGCGGTGCTCGCCCGTATGGACGCCCAGGCACTCGGTACCCAACTCGATGGCAACGAACGTCCGCGTAGCCAGTCCGGTGGACGCCGCGTAGGCAAGGCCTGAGTCGCTGCCGACGAACACCAGGGCATCGCCGCCGGTCGATGCCTGCTCCAGGAACGGATGCGGGGTAGGGAAGGACCGGCTGTCGCCGGCCTTGACGATCTCATAGCGCATGTCAGGCTCCGAACATCTTGTTGTCGCTGTACACATGAAAACCTCTGCCGGTTTTCTTGCCGAGGCGATTCGCGGCGATCATCCTCCGCACGAGTGGCGGGCATGCCGCGCGAGGTTCGTGGGTCAGTCCGTGCATGGCTTCGCACAACAGCTTCTGCGTGTCCATGCCGACGAGGTCGAGCAGCTCGAGCGGGCCCATCGGATAACCGAGTGCGGTCTTGATCGCGGCGTCGATGTCGGCCGGCTCTGCCACGCCTTGCTCGACGAGGCGGATCGCATCGTTGTTGAACGGAATCAGGAAGTAGTTGAGGATGAAACCCGGCGTATCCTGCGTGGCGACCGGCTTCTGTCCCATCGCCTCGGCGAATGCCCATGCCCGCTGGAACGTTTCGTCGGACGTGGCAAGACCCGGCGACATCTCGACCAGCTTCATCAGTTGCGCCGGCAGGCAGAAATGCATGCCGACGAATCGGTCGGGCCTGCCGGAGCCGCCGGCGATTTCAGTGATCGAGATCGTCGAGGTGTTCGACGCGAACAGCGTCGTCGCCGGACACACCTTGTCCAGGGCCTGGAAGATCTGGTGTTTGACTGCAAGATCCTCGAACACGGCTTCGATCACGATGTCGCACTGCGCGAGACTCGCCAGGTCGGTCGTGGCCTGCCAGCGTTCCATGGTCGCGGCGGCACCGCCTGCAGGCAACTTGCCCCTTTCTTCGGATTTCCTGAGAAAGGCTTCGGTCTGGGTGCGCGCCTTGTCGAGCGCGTCCTGGCGCGTATCGAACACGACGGTGCGAAAGCCGGCCCGGGCCGCGACGATCGCGATACCGGCGCCCATCGTGCCCGCGCCGGCAACGCCGACGGTCTGGATGGTTGTCATGGATGTCTCCTATTTCTTCAGAAAGCTGCGTCCGATCAGCTGACGATGAACCTGGTTGGTGCCTTCCCAGATCTGGGTGATCTTCGCGTCGCGCATCAGGCGCTCGACGCGATAGTCGTTGCAGTAGCCGTAGCCGCCAAACAGTTGCACGGCGTCGGTCGTAATGCGCATCGCTGCATCGGAAGCCCGTTGTTTGAGCACGGACGCCTCGACGCCAAAATCCTGCTCGCCGGCATCGACCATCCCGCCCAGCCGCCACAGCAGCGATTCGCACATGACCAGTTCGGAGGCCATGTCGGCCAGCATGAACTGGATACCCTGGAATTCGAGGATGCGCTTGCCGGATTGACGGCGTTCGTTGATGTAGTCGACGGCGTCCTCGAACGCCGCCCGCGCGATGCCGAGCGCATGTGCGGCGATACTGGGGCGAGACCGGTTGAGCGACCCGAAGAGGATGCTCAAGCCGTCGCCGGGATTGCCGATGAGATTGGCGCGCGGCACCCGGCAGCCGTCGAACGACAGGCTGGCGGTGCTCGACGCTCGCGTGCCCATCTTGTGCTCGGTGCCGAGCACACGCAGACCGTCGGTGCCTTTCTCGAGAATCAGCACGGAAATGGCGGATTTCGCATCATCGATTTCCGACCATTTCCCGAACAGCAGATACAGGTCTGCGACGTCGCCGTTGGTTATGAAGATCTTGCCGCCGTTGATGACGATGTCGTCGCCATCGGGCGTGAAGGTGGTGCGCATGCCGGTTGCATCCGATCCCGCCGAGGCCTCCGTGATCGCGAGGGATGCGAGCCCGCCTTCGGCAATGCGCGGCAGCAGCCGGCTCTTCTGTTCTTCGTTGCCGTACTCGATGAGCGGCTTGATCGCGTGGAAATTGGTCGCCCAGATGATGCCGGTCGACGCGCACGCCTTCGAGATCTCGCGCACGCATGCCAGATAGCACAGATAGGAAAGCTGCGCGCCGCCGTAGGCCTCGGGAATGAACATCGCATTGAGGCCGAGTTCGTTGATCGCCCGCACGTTCTCCCACGGGAACGCACTGTTTCGATCGTATTCGGCTGCGCGGGGCGCGATCTGCGATTCGCAGAGATCCTTGACGCTGTCGAGAATCATCCGTTCTTCTTCGGAGAGCGGGAGGCGCGCGTCAAGCCGTTCCAGAATGTTCATGTGTGGTCCTTGCATCAAAGAGCGATGCCCTGACCGCCATCGACATAGAATGTCTCGCCGGTCACGAACGCTGCGGGAAGCTGGAACAGGGTCGCGACGAAACGCCCGATGTCGTCGGCCTTGCCGGGGCCGCCCAGCGGAATGCGCTTTTTCAGGAATGACTGCAACGCCCCTTCGTTCAGCTCGTCGCGATTCAGGTCGGTTTCGATGTAGCCCGGCGCGACATTGACGACGCGGATTCCCTGACGCGCCCACTCGACCGCGAGGCAACGCGAAAGGGCGCCCACTGCGGCCTTCGACGCACAATAGGCCGCGTTGCCCTTGACCCCGAGCTTGTCGTAGAACGAGCCGATGTTGACGATGAGCGACGAACCCGCATCGCACAGAAGCGGGTAGACGGCCTGGCTCGCGAGCAGGATCGAGGTAGCGTTGGTGGACATGACCCGCTCGAAATCGGCGAGCGGAAACGTCGCGGACGGGCCTTGCAGGTGAATGCCCGCATTGTTGACGAGGCCGACGACGGCCTGCCCGAATGCGTCGGGCACCGACGCGAACGCGGCATGCATTGCCGGCGCGTCCGTGATGTCGCAGCGTATCGCTATCATCCTGCGCCGCGCCTCCCCATCGAGGTCCGTCACTTTCGGCAACTCGCCGGACCGGGACAGGCACGCGACGTTGAATCCGGTAAGGGCGAGTTCGGCCGCGATGGACGCCCCGATCCCGCGACTCGCCCCCGTCACGATGACGGTCCCGTTGAGACGATCATGCATCTTTGAACTCCGGAGTACGTTTTTCGATGAATGCCCGCATGCCTTCGGCCGCGTCGGCGGTCTGGTATGCGAGTGTCGACAGATCCGCTTCGATGTCGAGGCCTTCGCCGAGCGTGGTCGCCGTGCCGCGCGCGACTGCCTCGCGCGCGAATTGCGACGCACACCGGCTGTAGCCGATGAACTCGGACATGAATGCCTTGCCGAGTTCAACCGGATCGCCATCCGGGACGATCCGGTTGACGAGTCCCCATCTTTCGGCCTCGGTTGCATCGACAGTCCGGCCCGACATCACCAGTTCGGTGGCCCGTGCCTCGCCGACCAGGCGGGACAGGCGCTGCGTCCCCCCGTATCCGGGAATCAGGCCCAGCTTGATTTCGGGAAGCCCCATGCGCGCCTGCGACGTAGCAATGCGGAAGGTGCAGGCCATCGCCAGCTCGAGGCCGCCGCCGAACGCATATCCGTGTAGCACGGCCACCGACGGGATCGACAAGGCGGCCAGTTTGGCGAACGTTCGCTGACCGAGCTGTGCGCCACGGCGCTGGTCCATCAGACCACGATCCATCAATTCCTTGATGTCGGCGCCGGCGCAAAACGCCTTGGGGCCCGCGCCGGTCACGACCAGCGCACGCGCGCTGGACGCGGCCACGTCGTCGAGCGCACGGGCCAATGCCTCGATCATCGAGAACTGCAGTGCGTTGCGTGCGTCGGGGCGGTTCAGCGTCAGTACCGCGTAAGGCCCGGAAAAATCCAGTTCGATTGTCATGTTCAGACTCCTGCGGCAACGGGCGCCTTGTATCGGACCGAGACGGGCTTCAACTCGCCTCGCAGCGTCATCTCGACCAGATCGCGCTTGAGAATTTTCCCGCTCGCGGTCAGCGGAAAGGCTTCGAGCGACAGGTAGTACTCGGGCATGTCGTATTTCGATAGCCCGCAGTCGGCGAGGTGGGCCAGCATGTCGTTCGGTTCGAGACGCTGCCCGATACGCAGGATCACGGACAGGCAAACCTTCTCGCCCAGCCGTTCGTCCTGTACCGGATACGCAGCGGCGCGCTCGACCAGCGGATGACGCATCGCGAGCTCTTCGATCCGGGCCGGATGGATGTTGTGTCCGCCGCGAATGATCAGATCCTTTTTGCGTCCGACGATCACGAGACAGCCGTTCTCGTCGAACATGCCGAGGTCGCCGCTCATAAACCATCCGTGGATGTTGAACGACGTTTCCGTCGCGACCTGATTGCTGAAATAACCGAGCATCAGGAGTCCGCCACGGCCGCCGATTTCCCCGATTTCGCCCAGTTCGGCTTCGACATCGGAGTTGTCCTGCTTCCACAGGCGGACTTCATAGCCCCGGCACGCACGGCCACACGTCGAAACGATGGTGTCCGGGGTGTCGGTCGGGATCGTATAGTTGTGCGACCCGTTTTCCGTCATGCCGTAGATGTTTTGCGGGGTCACGCCGACGCTGAGAAATTTTTGCGCGACTTCCCGAGGAATGGCGGCCCCGGCCATGTAAAACGTCCGCACGTCGCCCAGCGTCCGCAGATTGCGATCGCGCACGGCTTGCAGGATGTCCATCGCGTGGGTCGGCACGCCCATCACATAGGTCGCGCCGGTCTCGAGAATCCAGTCCAGCGCGTGCTTGCCACCGCGCAAATTCGTCATGACCAGTTCGAGACCGGCCACGAGCATCTGCTCGATCGCGACGGTCGCAATATGGTGACTCATCGGACTGAGCGTGAGCAGCGTCGTATCCGACGTGTGCCCCCAGTCCTCGACCAGCGCGCGCCCGTTGGCCAGCAACGTGTTGTCGCTGTGCATGACGCCCTTGGGCTGTCCGGTGGTGCCGGACGTAAAGGCCAGGTAGACGATCTTGTCGGGGTTCAGGTCCGGGGGCGCAACGGCCGCTGGCGGCTGACGCCCCGGAAACGGCAGTACGCCGGCAAGGTCGGCCGGCTGATCCAGCACCGGATTGGGAAGCGCAAACACCGCGGCGAGGGCCGGCATCTCGCCGACGCGCGCAAAGATCGAGTGACAATCCGCGTCCGCTCCATATCCAGGCATCGCGAAAAGCGCGCGGCACTGAATGCGGTTCAGCAACGTGCAGATCTCCTCGACCGTGTAGTTCTGGTGAAGGGACGGGCAGCATACGTAGCCGTTACGCGAGCAAGCCAGAAAGACGATCGCCGTATGCACGACGTTGGGCAACCAGATTCCGACCCGGTCGCCCGGTTTCAGGCCCTGCCGGTGGAGCGCTTCCGCAACACTGTCCACCCAGTCGACCACCTCGCGCCAGGTCAGGCGCACATCGGCGTCGCGCAACGCACACGACGTCGGACGCTCCCGCGCGTGCCGGCGGGCGAGCGTATAGAGCGTCTCCTGCTGCCAGACGCCGGACAGGTAGTAATCTCGTGCGTTCTGCGGATTGTGAAGGGTCAGGATATTCTGCATGGCGTCATCCGTGCATCAATGCCCGAACTTGCTCGGGTCCGGTTTGCGGCGCTCCGCGAATGCGGCCGCCAGTTCGTCGTGCTCATCGGTATCAAGATAGCCGCGCAGCAGCAGGTCGTGGGCCATGCGCGACAGGCCGCTTACGCCGCCATGGCGTGCATTGAACGCCCCCTTCAACGACGCAAGCGCAAATGCGCCGCGCTCGGCGACTTCCAGCGCGTACTCACGCGTCGCCGCCTTCAACTGGTCGTCCGGCACGACGCGATTGATGAGGCCGATCTCGAGCGCTTCGCGAGCGCTCATCTTCGGATTGCGGAACCAGATGTCCTTCGCGCGCTTCTTGCCGACCAGGTCCTCGAGGTACCACGTGCCGTAGCCGCCGTCGAAACTACCGACCATCGGGCCGACTTGACGGAACACAGCCGATTCCTTGGCAATGGTCAGATCACAGACCACCTGAAGGACGTTGCCGCCGCCCACTGCGAAACCGTTGACCGACGCGATCACCGGTTTCTGGAGACGGTCGATGCTCTCGTACATTTCCAGCGTCGGCAGCACGCCCGCATAGAGCGTGGTGTCCGGCATTCCCTCCTTGCGCCCGCCGGTACAGAAGAATTTGTCGCCGGCGCCCGTGATCACGACCACACGCGTGCGCGTTTCGCGCCGGATCGCGTTGATGCAATCCCGGATTTCGTGGCACATCGTCTCCGTAAACATGTTGCCGTCGTCCGGGCGATTGAGCGTGATCGTGCCGATCGGGCCGTCTTCTTCGTAGATGATTTCCGAATAGTTCATTGTGTCTCCTGTTCAAACGATTTCTGCGTCGATAAGGCCCGCGATGCAAATGGCGGACATGGATAAGTGATCCCTGAGAATGCGTTCCGTGTCCTGCCCGAGGGCAGGGGGTGCGCTGCGATAGACCGCACTGCCGCCATCGAAGCGGATGCCGAGGCCGACCTGCGGCACGCGGCCGGCCGCACCTTGAGCGGCAAAGAACATGCCGTCCTCGCGCAGCGGCGCGTCGTCGACCAGTTGGTCGATCGTGTTGATCGGTCCGGCTGGAATGCGATGCCTGGCGAACAACGGCAGCCAGTGGTCGCGCGATTGCGTGCCGAGCACATCCGCGATCGCGGCAACGATCCGCTCGCGGGCATGGCGTCGCTTCGCATTCGTGTCGAAGCAGGACTCCTGACCATATTCAGGCTTGCCGACGGCTGCCCAGAACCGATGCCAGATCGCATCGTTCCCGAGGCCGAGCGTGATCGGGAAGTCGGCCGTATCGAAAACCTGGTAGATCGCGATGACCGAATCCGTGCCGCCCGAGCGCATCGGCGATTCGCCGGAACCCACGTAAGGCACGATTCTCGGCGCCATGAAGCGCGCGGACGTGGCAACCATCGAGATGTCGATCTGCTTTCCGGCGCCCGTGCGCTGGCGCTCGAACAGCGCAGCGAGCACGGCCATCGCGATGTCCTGACCGGCAAGCAAGTCGGCGGCGGGCGTGCCAACCTTTTGGGGTGGCCTGTCCGCCTGGCCAGTGAGATGCATGACGCCCGAATAGCCCTCCGCGATCAGGTCGTAGCACGGCAGGTCCGCCCGGTCGCCCTGAAGACCGAAGCCGGTCACGGAAACATGAACGAGCGCCGGGTTCACCGTCTTCAACGTCGCGTGGTCGAGCCCGAGCTTTTCTTGCACGCGCTGCGTCGTGTTCAGCACGACGACGTCGGATTGCCGCACCAGATCATGGGCGATCCGGCGACCCTCGGCGCGGGTCAGATCGATCGTCATGCTCAGCTTGTTCCGGTTCATGCTCAGGAACCACAGCGATTCGCCATCGAGAAACGGCGGCCCCCAGCTTCGAGTGTCGTCTCCCCCCCGGCGTTTTTCGACCTTGATGACCTCCGCGCCGAGGTCAGCCAGCAGCAACGTGCCATACGGGCCGGCCACCGATGTTGTGAAGTCGAGCACCCGGACGCCATGCAGGCATTGCAGTCCTGACCCGGAAACAACCAGCGGAAGTGTATTCAGTGCGTCCATTGCGATCAAATTTTGGTTGGTGTCGCTACTGACGCAATGACCGTGCCAACTTTTTGGCGCGAAATTTGCTTAATCTATATACGGTTTGCCGCAGACTCAGTGTGGACGGGCGCGCAGCACCCGGCAGCGCGGGGGATGACGGCGAAAACATGGTTGTCGACTTGGAATCGCACTGTATTCATGCTGTACTTGGCGCAGCGCTCGACAACAGATGTGTAGTCGACAAATACACTTCTGGGTCCCGATAGACCCTCGGCATGGTGGGAGACATGAAACGCGAATCTGAAGGCATTCTCGTCCTGGACGACGACGGGAACACCACGTTTGCCAGCGGTCTCGGCCGAGATGCGCTTGTTTCGACGTCGCTAGGTCGACTGTGGCGTAACCGGGACCGCACACCGGTCAAGCGCCTGTCGGCGATGACGGAGTTCGAACGCCCGCTGACAGTAGCGGCGATTCCCACGCGCGACGCGGTGTGCTTCCTGATCTTTGCGCTCCAGGAAGCCGACGCGCTGAGCGAATTCCTTGCGGGCGTAGACGTCGCAGAAGACATCCTCAGGCACTTCATCACCGACCCGTACAGGGCGATGATCGTCGTCGATACGGCCGGCAAGATCGCCTACATGAGCCCGGTCCATGAAAAATTCTTCGGACTGAAGCATGGCGAAGCCATCGGTCGCCATGTCACGGCGGTCATCGAGAACACCAAGCTGCATGAAGTGGTCGCGACCGGGAAAGGGCAAGTGGCCCAATTGCAGGAGATGAATGGCATCTCCCGTGTCGTCTCGCGCCTGCCGATCTTCGATCGCAACAAGCGCGTGGTAGCGGCGGTCGGGCAGGTGATGTTCAAGGGACCCGAAGCGATGCGTGAGTTGACGGCCGAGCTCGCACGCGTCAAACAGGAACTCGATTTCTATAAGCGCGAACTGTCCGGCATTCGCAACCGCAGTTACGGACTCGATCAGATCGTCGGCAGTAGCGAGGCGGTTCGGCGACTCAAGGAGGACATCCTGCGCGTCGCGCCGCTCGATGTGCCGGTACTGCTGGTTGGCGAAAGCGGGACCGGCAAGGAAATGGTCGCGCACGCGATCCACATGCTCAGTCCGCGCAGCGACAAACCGCTTGTCCTCGTGAACTCCGCTGCGATGCCACCCAATCTGGTCGAAAGCGAGCTGTTCGGCTATGAGCCTGGCGCGTTCACCGGTGCGGATCGCAAGGGGAGAAAAGGCAAGTTCGAAGCGGCGGACACCGGAACGCTGTTTCTCGACGAGATTGGCGACATGCCGATCGACATGCAGGTTAAGCTGTTGCGTGTCTTGCAGGATGGGCAATTCGAGCGAATCGGCGGCGACCGGGCACGCCATTCCGACTTCCGCCTGATTTCCGCCAGCAATCGGGATTTCAAGGCGATGATCGCCAGCTCGAGCTTCCGCCTCGATCTCTTCTATCGCATCAGTGCCGTAACCTTGCGCTTGCCCGCATTGCGCGAGCGGCTCGAAGACATCCCGGAGCTGGCCGATACGTTCCTGGAAGCATTCGCGATCCGTCACGGTGCGCCAAAGAAATCGATCGCCGACTCCGCCATCCACTTCCTGCAGTCGCGTGAATGGCCAGGCAACATTCGCCAATTGCAACATGCAATCGAACGCGCCGCGATTTTTTGCGACGGGCCGGTGCTGTCGATCGCCGACTTCGGCAGCCTGGAAGGCGCGGTGCAGCCGCGGCTCGCCGAGCCGGCCGCGGAGGCATTACCGGTGCCGAACAAGGGTGCTGTCGATATGCGGGAAGCCAAGGAACGCGTCGAATCCGAACTCATTCGCGACGCGATGCGGCGAACCGGCGGCAACAAGAAGCGGGTTGCCGAGGAACTCGGCATTTCGCGATCCTACCTGTACAAGCGCTTGAGCATGATGGAGGAGGCGCAGTCCGACGAGCCGCTGTCACCCTAGGCGCACGCCGCAGCACCGGGTGTGCGGCCGCATGCCCCGGCACCATCGACCACGCCTGCCGGCGTGTCGCGGTGCCCGCGACGACCGCGTGCTAGAGCATCGGCGAAGCCCGGTTCAGCACAGTCTTCAGTGCGAAGCTCGAACGGATGTGCTCGACGCCGGGTATCCGGGTCAGCGTCTTCGTGAGAAAGTTCTGATACGAGTCGAGGTCGTGCACGACGACGCGCAGGATGAAGTCGGCATCGCCGGTCATCGTGAAGCAGCTCATGACTTCCGGTGCGACGACGATTTCCTTTTCGAAACGCTTGATCGCGGCCTCGGACTGATTTTCAAGCGTGACTGCAACGAATACGTTGAGCCCGCCTATCAGCTTGCGCTCGTCCAGTTGCGCGGCGTAGCCGCGAATGAACCCCTGTTCCTCGAGCTTGTGAACGCGCCTGAGCGTCGGTGTCAGCGAAAGACCGATCCGTTCGGCCAGTTCGCGCCAACTCAACCTGCCGTCCTCCGCCAGTTCACGGAGAATTTTCAGGTCCGTTTTGTCGAGATCGTGGTCATGCACCATAACAACTACACATCTCCAGAATGATAGGGAAATCGTACTACAGCGGGCCTGAAATCAAGCGTGAATTGGTAAGAAATCGCGCGACGAAAAGCATAGACTGAGTCTCCGCAAACGCGCTGCCAATCGCGCTGCGGCCCTGTCGCTTTCGACTGTCGATCCGCCACCCGGCCTCGATGAGACCGTGCTGGCTGCTTGTGTGTCTCGCACGAACCCGTGCACTTGCCGCTCCGTCCCGCTCTCCGCGGGAAAACACGCGCGCGCACCAGTGCCATTCCCGAATTGATCACGCTCACCATGACCTACCTGCAAGAACCCGACCGCAAGACCGTCACGATCCCCAGACTGCATGAGATGCGCGCGTCCGGCGAGAAGATCGCCATGCTCGCTTGCTACGACGCGACTTTCGCTGCGCTGCTCGACCAGTGCGGTACGGATGTGCTGCTGGTCGGCGATTCGCTGGGCAACGTCCTGCAAGGACACTCGACGACTCTGCCGGTCACACTCGACCACATGGTCTACCACACGGAATCGGTCGCGCGCGGCAACCGGACCGCGATGGTCGTGACCGACATGCCGTTCGGTACGTATGCGACACCGACCGATGCATTCGATCACGCTGCACGTCTGATGCGTGCCGGCGCGCAAATGGTCAAGCTCGAGGGCGGCGCGTGGCTTGCCGAGACGATTCGCTTCCTCGTCGAACGCGGCATCCCCGTATGCGGACACGTCGGCCTGACGCCGCAATCGGTGCACGCACTCGGCGGCTTTCGCGTTCAAGGCAGAACCGATTCGGCAGCCACGCGATTGCTCGAGGATGCGATGGCAATGCAGGACGCCGGCGCACAACTGATCGTCATGGAAGCCATTCCCGCCGAACTGGCCGCTCAGGCGACGGCGCGACTGACCGTCCCGACGATCGGCATCGGCGCGGGCGTGCATTGTTCGGGGCAGGTGCTCGTGCTGCATGACGTACTCGGCACGTATCTCGGACGAAAGGCGAAATTCGTCAAGAATTTCATGGACAGGCAGACGTCGATCGGCGCTGCCATTCGCGCCTATGTGTCGGAAGTGAAGGCCGGCACGTTTCCCGCACCCGAGCATTCGTTCTCGGCCTGAGCGTCACACAACCACGACGTCCGCGTCGCCGTTCGACAGCGCATCTCGATCGATTGGCGACGCACGGCGCTGACCATCCGCGCATCCGCCGCGAAGTCCGTGGCGGATGCGCTGTCAGCGACATCCTCACATCATTCGCCGGTGAAGCGGGCTTCCCGCTTTTCGCTGAATGCCAATACGCCTTCCGCGTAGTCCTTGCTCCATCCCATTTCGCGAATGGTGGTGGCTTCCATCGACATTTGCTGCTCAAGCGAATGGCCGTTCGCGGCCTGGACGAGCTGGCGTGTGCGAACAAGTGCCTTGGTCGGCATGCTGGCCAAACGCTGGACCAGCGAGTCGACACCGGCCGGGAATTCGGCATCGTCCAGGACGTCCCAGATGAGTCCCCATTCAGCGGCCTTGGCTGCCGGCAGCTTGTCGGCGAGCATCGTCAAGCCCATGGTTCGTGCGGTGCCGACTCGTTGAGAGAGAAACCAAGTACTGCCCGTGTCCGGAGTCAGGCCAATCTTCGAGAAGGCCTGCAAGAAATAGGCCGAACGCGCGGCGACGACCAGATCACACGCAAAGGCCAATCCGGCTCCGCCACCCGCAGCCAGTCCGTTCACGGCAGCCACGGTCGGCACAGGCAGATTCTGAATTTTCATCACGAGCGGCTTGACGAGGCGCTCCACCAGATTGCCGATATCAGGCTGCTTGCCGTCAACGGCCTGCATGGCGGGATCAGCGAGATCCTGCCCGGCGCAAAATGCGCGGCCGGCGCCGGTGATGACAAGCACGCGCGCTTGTTTGTCCGCCTCGATCTGATCGACCGCACGATGGAGTTCGTGCAGCATCGCCTCGTCGAAGCTATTGAGCTTGTCAGGGCGATTGAGCACGATCCGGGCAATCGCTCCGGTGGTGACGCTGATTCGACTGAAGGTCATGGTGAACATCCGTTTGAGCAAACACATTGGAAGCCTGCACGCGCTGAAGGAAACGCGTCATCTGCTGATTCGCGTCACAGGTGCCGGATGCGCTCTGGATAAGGTAGTGACCGTGACGACGTGCCGCCCGCTCGCGACAATCGCAGCCGTCGAGCTGGTTGCGCGCCCACGGTCGCTCGTGCGGGCTGTGGTCCGCATGCCCATTGCCGGTCTCCCTCGGTCGGGCGTTCATGCTCGAGAGCGAATCATGCGCGCCGTCCTATCCGCATCCTGTTGACGGCTGCACGATACGACGCGGATCCATATGCGTCAATATCTTGATGTATATTTTTTCTGATTATGCAAGATTTCAGCCAGATTCCGCGAAACCGAGCGGAAAGAATGACATCCTGTAGTCGTATATCGGCGTATCGTGCCCACCGACCGTGGCTTGTCCGAACGCGGCGCAACGGCAAGGGCGGCTGCGCTACGCGGCGAGCCGTCGACGCTATCGGTGAAACGACAGGACTGGCGACACAACGGGGTTCAGGTGGATGCGGAAACTGCGCTTGTTGCCATCCTTCCTGCACGACATTTGGGGAAGATGTCCTGCTCGTACGCTCATGAGCACTGACGGACCCGCATCGGATCCGCCACATCCGCTCAATCGTGCGCTGATATCGCCGAATCGCTCGCCTCGCCGATCGAGAGCGACTCGCCCAGGTTCACGTCATTCATTCCGTTGTTCAGCTGATTCAGAAAGTGAACCAGTGACACCTTGTCGTCGAAGCGAAAGTTCGCCAATGCCTGCCGATAGAACTCGTAGATTTTGGGCTGCAGGCTATCCCAGAACGCGCGGCCCTGGGTCGTCAGCACGACCTTTTTTGCACGCCTGTCGACGGTGTCGGCAATGCGCACGACATGGTCCTCACGCTCCAGCCGCTTCAATACCCCATCGAGACTCTGGCGGCTGACCACCAGATAATCCGCGAGTTCGGAGAACGACATTCCGTCGACCACTTGTGGGCGCGACAGTGCGCCCAGCACCGACCACTGCACGGTCGTGATACCCAGCGCCTTGATCGTCTGCCTGTCGAGCGTGTTACCTGCCTGGAACAGCCGAAAGAACAGGCGGTTGTGGATGGATGAGACGGATTGATCGTAGGACGGGTCGGAATTTGTCATGAGCTGATCTGAAATTCGCGCTGGTGCCGCAACGCGTTAATGCCGCTATTCTACGGTGGCCATGGTCTCGCCAACATGCATTGTGGAGAGCGCTGCCGCCTGCCGACACCGCTCGGGCATGTTCCTTCCATGCGCGATACCTGGCCAGCCGTGTCGATGGTCCGGCTATCACACCCGTCAAGCAGGTTCCCCGCCAACGCAGCACCCTTGCCGGCAAGGAACACATACGACATCTACATGATGTGATGGGCGCACACGCATATGAACACACAGTGTACTTGATGCGGACATGGCCCTCGTTGCTCATAAAAATATATATCATGATGTTGACGTAATTTAAAACCTGGCCTAGAGTGTCCATACACCGCACTACAACATGACGAGACACCCCATGGCGACCTTCGACAAGATTCTGTCCCCGCTTACCGTCGGATCCGCTGTGCTGCCCAACCGGATGGTGATGGGTGCAATGCACACGCGACTGGAAACACTTGACCGGCCTCACGAGCGCCTTGCCGCGTTTTACGCGGCACGCGCTGCCGGCGAAATCGGGTTGATTCTGAGCGGCGGTTTTTCGCCGAACCCCGAGGGCGTCATGGAGGAGGGGGGGCCGTTGTTTGATCGAGCCGACCAGATCGACGAGCATCGTGCGGTGACGCACGCAGTACATGCGGCTGGCGGAAAAATCGTCTTGCAGATCCTTCATGCAGGCCGCTACGCGAAGGTGCCGAACTGCGTCGCACCCTCGCTCGGCAAGGCGAGAATCAACGCGTTTTCCCCTCGTGCGTTGAGTACCGAAGAGGTCTGGACGACGATCGCTGATTTCGCACGGACTACCGCACTGGCTGTCGAGGCCGGTTACGACGGCGTCGAGATCATGGGTTCCGAAGGCTACCTCATCAACGAATTCACGGCTGCCGTCACAAACCACCGCAGCGACGAATTCGGCGGCGATTTCGATGGTCGAATCCGCTTCCCGCTGGAAGTGGTACGCGCGGTTCGTCAACAACTCGGCAATGGGCCGATGCTGATTTACCGGATTTCCGCCATCGATCTGGTTGACGGCGGGATGACTGGCGCTGAGATTGCGGCCTTCGCGCAGCAAATCGAAGCGGCCGGCGCGGATCTCATCAATACAGGCGTGGGCTGGCACGAGTCCTCCGTGCCAACGATCGCGGCGTCGGTGCCGCGAGCGGCCTGGCGCGACGCGATCCGCAACGTCAAGCAGGCGATTTCGATTCCCGTCATGGCGTCCAACCGGATCAACACGCCGGAGGTCGCCGAGGAATTGATCGCAACGGGCGTCGCCGACCTGGTGTCGATGGCGCGCCCGCTGCTGGCCGATCCCGAATTCGCGAAGAAAACCCGTGTCGGCGCGGTCGACGAAATCAATACCTGCATCGGCTGCAACCAGGCTTGCCTGGACCGCATCTTCACCGAGCGCACCGCAACCTGTCTCGTCAATCCGCGTGCGGGCCGCGAGATCGAGTTCCCGGCCGGTCCGGCGCCGCGCGCCAGGCGGATCGCGGTGGTCGGTGGCGGCCCTGCCGGGATGGCCTTTTCCGTGAACGCCGCGGAGCGCGGACATCACGTCACGCTGTTCGAAACCGACGCGCGGCTCGGCGGCCAGCTCAATATGGCCAAGGTTGTGCCCGGCAAAGCCGAGTTCAACGAGATGCTCCGCTATTTCCGCGTCCGTCTGGAACGGCTCGGCGTGTCGCTACGCCTGGGCGAAGCCGCCACCGCGGACGGACTCGCCGGCGGCGAATTCGACGAGATCGTGCTGGCGACGGGCGTCACGCCGCGCGTGCCGGACATCGTCGGCGTCGATCACCCGAAGGCGGTCTCCTATGTCGACGTGCTCACGGGCGCAGCCCGAGTCGGCCAGCGTGTCGCCATCATCGGCGCGGGCGGTATCGGGTTCGACGTCGCGGAATTCCTGCTGGGCGATCCCGAAGAATCCCTCGACAGGTCGGCGTTCTTCCGCGCCTGGGGCGTCGATCCCGCCAATGCTGTCGCTGGCGGCATCGTGCCAGCTGCCGCTCACGCCGCTCCGCCGCGCAGCATCCACATGTTTCAGCGCAAGGCCGAACCGCTCGGCAAGGGGCTCGGCAAGTCGACCGGGTGGATCCTGAAGGCCAAGCTCCGCAAGGCCAATGTCGCGATGATCTCGGGCGCGACGTACGACGCGATCGACGACGAAGGGCTGCACTACACCGTCGACGGTAAGCCGCACGTCCTGCCCGTCGATCATGTCGTCCTGTGTGCCGGCCAGAATGCCAATCGCAGTCTCTACGAGGCGCTGCGGGCGCGCGGGCTGTCGCCGAAGCTGATTGGCGGCGCGGACGTCGCGAGCGAGCTCGACGCACTGCGCGCGATCGATCAGGCGACGCGGCTCGCGGTGGCGCTTTGATTCGATCGACCGGGTGAGGAAGACATCGTGAAGGCAGCATTCATTACGGGACATGGCGGCAATGAAGTGGTCGAGGTCGGCGAGCGCCCGATGCCGGTTCGCGCGCCGGGCGAGGTGCTTGTGCGCCTTCGGGCCGCAACGCTCAATCGCGTCGATCTGTACATGCGGGACAGCGGCGCCGGCATTCCCCATCAATTGCCCCAGATACTGGGTCTGGATGGCGCCGGTACCGTGGAGGAAGTGGACGACACGGAACCGGCGTGTTCACGTGGGCAACGCGTCGTCGTGCATCCCGGCATCACGTGCGGGCGCTGCGAATTCTGCCGACGCGGTGACTCGGCGCTGTGCGCGTCGATCCGATACGTCGGCGAGCATCGGGACGGGACCCTGGCCGAATACATTTCCCTCCCGACGGCCAATGTGTTCCCGATGCCCGAGTCCCTCGATTTCGCCGAGGCGGCCGCGCTCGGTGTCAATCACCTGACCGCATGGCGGATGCTGTTCACGAAGGCCCGGTTCGAGCCGTGGGAAACGGTCCTGATCTTCGGCATCGGCGGTGGCGTTTCGTTGGCTGCGTTGCAACTCGTCAAGCTGGCAGGCGGACGCGCGATCGTCGCATCCCGCGACGACGAAAAACTGAAGCGGGCCGTCGAGCTCGGAGCCGATCATGCGATCAACATCGGCACCCAGGATGTCGTCAGGGAAGTGATGGCGATCACCGGCGGGCGCGGGGTCGATGTCGTGATCGAGAACGTCGGGCAGGCCGTCTGGGCGAGCGCGCTGAAATCGTTGACGCGCGGTGGACGCATCGTGACGTGCGGTGCGACGTCCGGCGATCAACCGCCTGCCGACCTGCGACGCGTCTTCGCGAAGCAATTGCAGATATTCGGCTCGTCGCTCGGGAATTTCGACGAATACCGCGCTCTGCTGGAATGGGTCGGACGCCGGGCACTGCGCCCGGTCATCGATTCCCGCCATGCGCTGGCGGACGTACGTGTCGCGCTCGATCGCCTGGCGTCCGGCGAGCAGTTCGGCAAGATCGCCATCGAAATCGCCGACTGAACCCGTAGGGGGCGATGAACGCCAGGGCCAACCAGAGCGCCGGCCGTGCCAGTCGGTGTGCGGCGAGTCGATGCGGGATGCCCGGCCCAGACACCATCCGCTGCCGACACGCCCCGCGGACGACGACAGCCGATGGCGGGGCGCGTTGGAATACGGCACGGGGCTTCGATTCGAGGCGTGTGTCCGACAAGTATCCGTCGCCACCCGGCGACGATGACGAACCGGTGCGGCGGCACGTAACGCGCGCCACACCATCGCTGAGCAGGAATACGATGATTCGCGATCAGGAAACACTCTCTCTTCTTCTCGATTCGGTGTCGCGCTTCGTGCGCGAGCGACTGGTGCCGGCCGAAGACGAAGTCGCCGAAACCGACGAGATACCGGCCGAGATCGTCGGCGAAATGCGCGAGCTCGGGTTGTTCGGTCTGACGATCCCCGAGGAATACGGTGGACTCGGCCTGACGATGGAAGAGGAGGTGCTCGTCGCATTCGAAATCGCGCGAACGTCGCCTGCGTTCCGGTCGATCATCGGGACCAACAACGGCATCGGCTCACAAGGTTTGATCGTCGACGGCACCGACGCGCAAAAGCAATGCTACTTGCCCAGGCTGGCATCGGGCGAATTGATAGCGTCGTTCGCGCTGACTGAGCCCGAAGCCGGTTCCGACGCTGCGTCCTTGCGGACGACCGCGGTCCGGGACGGCGACGACTACATCATCAACGGCACCAAGCGATTCATCACGAATGCGCCCGAGGCCGGCATCTATACGGTGATGGCCCGCACCGATCAAAAGGCGAAGGGAACAGCCGGCATTTCTGCGTTCATCGTCGAAAAAAATACGCCCGGATTGTCGCTGGGAAAGCGTGACAAGAAGATGGGCCAGCGCGGCGCGCACACCAGCGACGTGATATTCGAGAACTGTCGCGTGCCGGCCTCCAGCGTCATCGGTGGCAAGGAAGGCGAGGGCTTCAAGACGGCGATGAAGGTGCTCGACAAGGGGCGCCTTCACATCGCGGCGATCTGCGTCGGTGCAGCCGAAAGGATGCTGGGCGACGCCCTGCGCTACGCGATGGAGCGCCGGCAGTTCGGCAAGCCCATCGCGGAATTCCAGCTGGTTCAGGCGATGCTGGCTGACAGTCGCGCCGAGATCTATGCGGCTCGCTCGATGGTCCTCGACGCTGCCCGCCGCCGCGACAACAAGGAGGATGTCTCGACCGAGGCCTCCTGTTGCAAGATGTTTGCATCCGAAATGTGTGGGCGCGTCGCGGATCGCGCGGTCCAGATCCACGGCGGCGCGGGGTATGTATCTGAGTATGCGATCGAACGGTTTTATCGCGATGTCCGGCTGTTCCGGATATATGAAGGCACCACGCAAATTCAGCAGATTGTCATCGCGCGCAACATGATGCGCGATGCTGCGCGATAGCCCGTCGATGCCCGGCGCCTCAAGGCGCCGGCACCACCGTGTCCGCCGGTCGGCGTGATCAGGATACGGTTCGCTCGGGCTGACTGGCCGAATGGCAGGCGCCGATCACGGTCGGCACGCCTACCACAGGACACTCATACGATTGAGGACTTTTATGAAGATATTGGTACCAGTGAAGCGAGTGGTCGATTACAACGTGAAGGTCCGCGTGAAGTCGGACAACACGGGCGTCGACATCGCGAACGTGAAGATGTCGATGAACCCGTTCGACGAAATTGCGGTGGAAGAAGCCGTGCGCCTGAGGGAAGCGGGCGTGGCGACCGAAGTGGTCGCGGTGTCGGTCGGCGTCGCGCAAGCGCAGGAAACGCTGCGTACGGCGCTGGCGATCGGCGCGGATCGCGCGATCCTCGTCGAGTCGAACGACGGCGTGGAGCCGCTGGCTGTCGCGAAGATCCTGAAGGCGCTGGTCGACAAGGAACAGCCTTCGCTGGTGATCCTCGGCAAGCAGGCGATCGACGACGATTCGAACCAGACGGGCCAGATGCTGGCTGCGCTGGCAGGTCTCCCGCAAGCGACGTTCGCGTCGAAGGTGACGATCGCCGACGGCCGTGCGACGGTCGCCCGTGAAATCGACGGCGGCGCGGAAACGCTGTCGCTGACGCTGCCGGCGGTCGTGACGACCGACCTGCGCCTGAACGAGCCGCGCTACGTGACGCTGCCGAACATCATGAAGGCGAAGAAGAAGCCGCTGGAAACCGTGAAGCCGGAAGACCTCGGCGTGGACGTCACGCCGCGTCTGAAGACGCTGAAGGTGGCGGAGCCGCCGAAGCGCGCGGCCGGCGTGAAGGTGCCGGACGTGAAGACGCTGGTCGAGAAGCTGAAGACCGAAGCCAAGGTACTGTAAGAGGGAGCGCAGAGAAATGACGATTCTGGTGATTGCGGAACACGACAACGCGTCGATCAAGGCGGCGACGCTGAACACGGTGGCGGCTGCCACGAAGATCGGCGGCGACATCCACGTGCTGGTCGCGGGTCACAACGCACAGGCGGCTGCCGACGCAGCAGCGAAGATCGCCGGCGTCAGCAAGGTGCTGCTGGCCGACGCGCCGCAACTGGCCGCAGGCCTCGCGGAGAACGTCGAAGCGACCGCACTGAACATCGCGAAGGACTATTCGCACATCCTCGCGCCGGCCACGGCCTACGGCAAGAACATCGCGCCGCGCATCGCCGCGAAGCTGGACGTCGTGCAGATCTCGGACATCACGGCGGTCGATTCGGCCGACACGTTCGAGCGCCCGATCTACGCGGGCAACGCGATCGCGACGGTGCAGTCGAGTGATCCGATCAAGGTCATTACGGTGCGTGCGACGGGTTTCGACCCGGTTGCCGCAGAAGGCGGCAGTGCAGCGGTCGAGAAGATCGAAGCGGCGGCAGACGCAGGCAAGTCGCAGTTCGTCAGCCGTGAAGTGACGAAGCTGGACCGTCCGGAGCTGACGTCCGCCAGCATCATCGTGTCGGGCGGCCGCGGTCTGGGCAACGGCGAGAACTTCGCGTTGGTGCTGGAGCCGCTGGCCGACAAGCTGTCGGCAGCACTCGGCGCATCGCGCGCGGCAGTCGACGCCGGCTATGTGCCGAACGACTACCAGGTCGGCCAGACCGGCAAGATCGTCGCACCGCAGCTGTACATCGCAGTCGGCATCTCGGGTGCGATCCAGCATCTGGCCGGCATGAAGGATTCGAAGGTGATCGTTGCGATCAACAAGGATGAGGAAGCACCGATCTTCGGCGTGGCCGACTACGGTCTCGTCGGCGATCTGTTCACGCTCGTGCCGGAACTGAACGCCGCGTTGCTGGATGGCTGAGTCCCGCGCGTCAATGTCGACTGGAGGACGGAGGATGAGTCTTCTCGACGACTTGCAGAAGGTCAGGGTGGAGGCGGCGCACGCCGCCAACGTCGAAGACGCGGCGATCTGGCGATGGTTCTCGCCGTTGCTGGAGGAACGTCGCATTCGCTGGTGTCTCGCCGGAGAGAATTGGCTCGTCAGCGTCGACAACCGCCACGTTGCGACCCATCGAAGTTTCGACTGTGCAATTCGAATGGCGAAGGAAAACGCCGAGCAATTCGTGATGCGTCGGGAATCGCGGGCGGCGGAAAAGCACCGAGTCGCGTGACGGCCGTGTTGCCGGCCATCCCGCGACCCGACCATTCACCCGACGCGCGATGCGTCGCGACAATCAGTGTCCGGCGCCCCGCACCGACCGATAGCTTCCTCCCGTATCGCGAGCGACCTGCGTGAGCAGTAGTGCGAGGCCAATGGCCGACGCGATCGCACCGGTCGCACCGGTCGAAGCGATACCGACATGGTCGATCGTCACGCCGCCGAGCAGCGAGCCCAGCGCAATGCCCGAATTGAAGCCAGCGATGTTCAGGCCCGCAGCTACGCCATGGGCATTCGGGATGTGTGCCTCGGCAACGCTGATCAGGCGCGCCTGCAGTGCCGGCACCGCCGCGAACGTGAACAGGCCGAGCAATGCGACGAGTACCGCCATGCTGACCGGCGACGAGACGAACAACCACATGCCCAGCACGGCAAGAGCGATGCCGGCGATCAACAATGTGCTCGCGCGATTGACTCCGAGCCTGTCGGTCATCTTGCCGCCCATGACGTTGCCGACCGCCGCGAGCACACCGTAGATCATCATGAAGATGCTGACGGTATTTGCGCTGAGTTTGGTCACCTGGGTCAGCATCGGCGCGATGTAGGTATAGGCAGCGAACGATCCCGCGTAGCCGAACACCGTGACGAGTGCGCCGGCCAGCAGCTTGCCGTTAAATAGCGCCTTGAGTGCGGCCATCGTCGATTGCCTGGTACCGTGGTCGGGGTGGATCGGGTCACGCATGCCGATCAGCAGGCCAACGAAGCCGAGCGCGCCAAACGCACCGATGGCGGCAAGTACCGGGCGCCACGAGATCGTCGCGCCGAGATAGGTGCTGACCGGCACGCCGATCGCCATGGCGAGCGTGAAGCCCCCGAACACGACGGCAACGGCGCTGCCCGACTTCTTCGAACCGGCAAGCCGTGCCGCTGTGCTCGATGCGACGGCGAGGAACAGCCCATGCCCGATGCCGGCGACGAAGCGGGCAACGAGCAGCATGTGCAGGTTGGTGGCAGTGGCAGCGAAGAGGCTTCCCGCGGCGAATACGAGCGTAGTCGCGAGCATGACGCGCTTGCGCGACCAGTTCGCGGTCAGCGCGGTCAGAATCGGGGCCGAGAAGGTAGCGCCGAGCGCGTATGCGGTAATGGCCGTGCCGGTTTTGGCGATATCGACGCCGAGCGTTTCGGCCATCACGTCCGTCAACCCGATCGGGACGAACTCGGCCAGTCCGAGCGCAAACGCACTCAGTGCAAAGATGTAAATGACGAATGGCATGACGGGACCTGCACAAGTTGAGGGGGAAACCGAGCGGCACTCGGGATTACCCTAGTGTAGGGATGCGTCAGCCATAAATGAAATAACGCTTTTTGCGCGCTGGGATAATTTCCCTTATGGCAGAGTGACTGCGATCAAGATGCGTTGAACGCCTGCAGCAGATAGTCCCGCGCATGGACGATACGCGGGGTTCGCATCGCGCTCTGGCTCCAGACGAGATACAGGTTGTTGGTCGGCGCGGTCTCCAATGCGGTTAGCGCTATCAAGCGGCCGGATTCCAGTGACTCGGCGCAGAGATAGTCCGGCAGGACTGTCCAGCCGTGCCCGCCGGCCACGAGGCGCTCGATGATCCGCAGGTCGGGAATCGTCAACGATGCTTGAATCGTCGGTGCCATCTGGAACAGGGAAGTCCAGACTGGGCGGATCAGTGCAAGGTCCTCGTCGTAGGCGATGATCGGCAGCGCGGACAGCGTTTCTGCCGTCGGATGTTTTCCGATCCGTTCCGCGAGTTCCGGCGCAAGAACGAGCAGAAAGCGCTCAGTCAGAAGACGCGCAAAGCCGTGCGACGCCGTATCCGGCATGGACGCCGTAATCGCGAGATCCGCCGTGCCATCGTTGAGCAACTGGTAGATGCGATCGCGGTTGCCGATATGAAATCGAATCAGGAAGCCTTGCTCCATCAGTGGGGCAAGCGTCGACGCCACATGCGCGCAGATGAAATCGGACGGGCCGACGAGATGCAGCGTACCGCCGGGTGACGCGCCCGACCGGTAGGACGCGAGCTTCGTTTCGAGTCCGTCGAGATACGGCGCAACGGATCTCGCCAGCTCGTCGGCGGCTTCCGTCGGCAGCACGCCACGGGCGCGCCTGACGAACAGCGGCTTTCCGACCAGTGCCTCCAGCGCCTGGATATGCATCGACGCCGCCGGCTGGGTAATGCCCAACTGGTCGGCGGCCTTGGAGAACGATTTCAATCGGTAGGCGTCGAGAAACGTTCTCAGATGGGTAAGGTGGCTCATGTCTGTTTCGAATGATGTGCGCAACGCTGCACC
This sequence comes from Burkholderia sp. Ac-20353, assembly GCF_017104785.1. Lineage (NCBI taxonomy): Bacteria > Pseudomonadati > Pseudomonadota > Betaproteobacteria > Burkholderiales > Burkholderiaceae > Burkholderia > Burkholderia sp. Ac-20353. The sequence continues at coordinate 33,241 of NZ_JAAGPL010000024.1, forward strand.
GGGTGTGGACCTGCGACACACGTATCGGCAAGCCGTGTCATGCGAAAACTCGCTGCACCCGGACCGACTAAGCGGACAATGATTCTACGGTTTTTGTGCGGAGCAAAGACGGAGGGGCGCCGGAAAACGAGCCCGCACCCTTCGCCAGTCTGCCTGCTTGGTCCGGCGAAGGGCCGGTGTTCGCGCCGACGACACTTTGTCGCCGATCCGCACAACCCTTGCTCGGTACCGAGCCTGCCAGCTCATCGCTCACCGATCGCGATGAACGCATTCGTCGCGCCGTTTTCGCCGCACGATACATCCGCTCATTCCGGGAAGCGCGTATCGCCACGTCGCTCGTCTGCGCGAGTCGAGATGATTCTTCTGCAGATTCCCGAGGCAAGCCATTCCTCTCATTCGTCATCGGTCGATCGCGCTGTTTGCGGCACGATCCGATTCCTGTCATCCGTCGAATCCACAAAGTGACGCGTGGTCACGCGGAAACCGAACACGCCGATATGTCGGCTGCAACGACAGGCGATCGACGGTGTGTCTTTGCCACGGCCACTGTTCGGTGAGAGCGACATGAATGCAGTCGCGCGACTTCCGCTCAAGCCGACCAGACCCACACCCAGCTCACGCTTGATGCGAAGCGAAACGGCCTTTGGCACGGATATCGCTTAGATCGGTTCGCATGGCCCGCGACGGCATGCCCCGGCCTGCCGATTCAGCGCGGAGGCCACGTGAGAGAAAACGAAACTGGAGACGAGAATGGAAGTTGTGCGCGCTAGCCACACGAGACATGTGGCCATGGACGAGTCGATCGACGAGAAACGGAAGAGCGCCATCAAAGGCGCGGTGTTTTCCGAATTCATCGACATGTTCGACATCTATCTGCCGGTGATCATCCTCGCACCGATACAGTCGTATTTTCTGCCGAAGAATGTGTCCGGCGGTCACCAGGCAATTCTGGAGTCTCTGGTCTTCATCACGACGCTGCTGGGTCGCCCGCTCGGCGCGATCCTGTTCGGCCGGATCGCGGATCGTGTCGGTCGACGCACCGCGTCGATCCTGTCGGTGACCGGATTCGGCGTGGCGACCTTGCTGATTGCCCTCATTCCCGGCTACGCATCGATCGGCATCGCGTCGTACTGGCTGCTGGTCCTCCTGCGGTTTGTCGACGGCATATTCCTCGGCGGCGGATATACCGGCGCGCTGCCGCTCGCGATCGAATACTCGCGGAAGGCGCAGCGCGGCCTGGTGGGCGGCCTGATCCTGGCGGGATTCCCGGCTGCGTATGTCGCGATCAACGTCATGGCGATGGTCATGTTCGAATTGTTCCCGCTCGGCGGCCCCGATTCGCCGTACGCCATGTGGGGCTGGCGCATTCCATTCATCGTCGGCGCGGCGATGGCCGCGTTGCTGGCCGTGTATTACGTCCGAAAGGTATCGGAGTCCGAAGTGTGGGCCGGCAAATCGGCGCACAAACCTCAGGCAACATCCGCGGCTCGACTCGTCAGCGGTCAGCAGTGTCGAAACCTGATGCAGGTTCTTCTTATGATGACCGGCTTCTGGCTCACGCAAAACGTGGTCGGATTGTTTCTGCCGACGGGCATCCTGCTGAAAACACTGCACCTCTCGGCATTCGAGATGACAGCTACGCTGATGATCTCCTACGCCGTGCTCTGTCTTGCCTATGTCGGCGCCGGGATGTTGGGGCAATGGATCGGTAGACGGACGATGCTGGCTGCGATCGGCGTGCTTTCCTCGACAGTCGGCGCGGCTTTGCTTTACGCGTTGATCGAAGCGAAGGGCGCGAGCCTCATTCACATCGGTTTGCTCGTCTGCGGCCTTGCCATCACCGTCAGTTCGGCGTGGGCGGTCATCGTCACCTATATCAACGAACGCTTTGCAACGGGCGTGCGTGCCACCGGGTTCGGCGTCGGCTACAGCCTGTCGGTGATCATTCCGTCTTTCTACGCGTTCTACATGAACTGGCTCGGTGCCCTGATGTCATCGCGATATGCACCAATCGCGCTGCTCGTGATCGGCGGGATCGTCGCTTGCGTCGGCGCGCTCATGGGGCCGGAGACGAAGAACGCGGAGCTTTGAGTGTCCGGACGCTGACGAACATCGGGATAACCAGGTCGAGTACCGTCGACGAGGCAGGCATGGATCTCTACTACGACATGAGACAAACAAGGATCAATGCGGCTCGCGCTGCCAACGACGAAGATGCGGCTGTCTGGCGCTGGTTCTCCTCGCTACTCGAGGAGCGGCGTATTCGCTGGTGCGTCTCGGGCGAAAGCTGGTTCGTCAGCGTCGATAACCGACATGTCGCAACGGAATACAGCTTCGACAGCGCAATCCGTGTCGCGAAGGACAACTCGGATCAGCCGAGTGCGCAGCGAAACGTCCGACGGATCGCGTGACGGCGACCCGTGCGACAGCCGTCGCGCGGGCGGCCGCCGCGCCCACGTGGCGTCGCCAGGCCGCCTTCGTCAATGCACGTCGAGATACCCGTGAATCTGTGCGATCGCTGCCGCGCCTTCTCCGACGGCCGCGGCGACGCGCTTGATTGAACCGGCGCGAACGTCACCGATCGCGAACACGCCCGGCGCACTGGTCTGCAGCGGGAGGGTGCGATCGTGACTTCCTGGCACGTCGGTGCCGGTCAGAACGAACCCCTTGCTGTCGACCATGACGCCGCAACCGCTCAACCATCCAGTATTCGGCTCGGCACCGGTGAACAGGAATAGATGATGGACCGAAAGTCGCATTTCGGCGCCATCGTCACGGGAGCGATAACGCACTTCCTCCAGCCTTTCCGCGCCGTCGAGGGCCGTGACGTCGACATGCGAATGGATCGTCACGTTCGGCAGCGACGTGACGCGCTCGATCAAATAGCGTGACATGCTCTGATCGAGATTCGGCGCCCGAATCAGCACATGAACGTGTGCGGCATGAGACGCGAGGAACACGGCCGCCTGTCCGGCCGAGTTGCCTCCGCCAATGATGATCACCGGTTCGTTCCGACAGAGGCGGGCTTCGATGGGCGTCGCCCAGTAGTAGATGCCTCGACCTTCAAAGCGCTCGCTGCCTTCGAATGCCGGTCTCCGGTAACGCGCGCCGCTTGCGACGACCACCGCACGTGCCGCGATGCGCCGGCCATCCTCCAGTTCGATCGAGAGCGGAGCGGCATCGCACTGCAGCGACCTGGCCGTGCACGGTATGCCGATATGAGCGCCGAATTTCTGTGCCTGGTTGAAAGCCCGCCCGGCAAGCGCCTGCCCGGAAATGCCGGTCGGAAACCCGAGGTAATTTTCGATACGGGCACTGGTTCCCGCCTGTCCCCCGGGTGCCCGGGAGTCGAATACGGCTACAGACAGCCCCTCGGACGCGGCATAGACGGATGCTGCCAGCCCCGCCGGTCCGGCGCCCACGATGATCACGTCGTAGACATGCGCTGGATCGAATTCGGGCATCAGCCCCAGGCACGATGCCAGCTGGCCTTCGTCCGGACAGCGGAGCATCTGACCATTCGGGCAGATCACAAGCGGAAAGTCGTCCGGTTTCGGGCATAGATGCTCGAGAAACGCAACGGCATCAGCATCGCGGTCGCTGTCGAGCGTCAGGTGAGGATGACCATTGCGGCGCAAGAAATTTTCGAGCGCGACGAGCCTCGCGTTTCCGCACGTTCCGACGAGGACCGGACCGTACTGACGCTCGATGGCGGCGACACGCCTCAGAATCAGCGCGCGTGTGATCTTCTCGCCGAGGTCTGCTTCGGCAATGATCAGCGCACGCAGACGTTCGGTGGGAAGCAGCAGTGCTTCCACATCGTCGATCGCTCGCACATCCACCAACGCGGGCTTTCCCGACAGTTGACCGATATCCGAACTGAACTCGCCGGGCTGCATTCGTGCCCGCACCACGCGTTCGCGGCCGAGGCCGTCGCGCCCCGTCACACGGACACTACCCGACAGCAAAACGAACATCCCCGGGCTGACGCTTCCCGCTCGATAAAGCTCTTCGCCGGCCCGACGCAGCGACGGACTCGCGAATCGCCGCATCTTGTCGACTTCCGCGCTGGTCAGTATCGGGTACTGCTGATAGTGGCGCGGGTTATTGCGTTCGCTGTCGTCTTCCGCGTCGAGGTGAACGCTGGTCACATCAGATGCCTGATTCGTCGCCGGACGCTTTGGGTCAGTGAAGTCGCCGTTCATCGTGGGTCTCCTGATACGTGGAATGCGTGAGCAGAAGCAAACAGCGATGTAGCGTCCGTTGCAAACCTCGATGATTTGGTCGGACGGGTGCCGAAATTGTACAACCGGCACACGATGTCTCGATCCGCATTTTCGGGGAATGCGTTGCTCAAGAACTTCACCGCAAGCTGCGGCCCCAGGTGTATCGGCCGGCAAGCGAAACGTTTGTTTCGTCCCTCGCGATCAGCCGAAACAGTCATTCTGATTGCGTGGTTCACGTCACTTCAAGTCGACAGCAAATGCCCTAATTGGCTGGCTATATTGATTCACCATCCTGATCAATTCAATCGGATGGATCGCGAACAACGATGGTCAACTCAACATCTGGGACGTCGATATGAAGAGCTCCGCAACACGCAGTACGGCGTTGTTACTGTCGGTCATGGTCTTGAATGCTTCATCGCTCGCCACCGCCGCCACGACGCAGGTGGTCAAGCTGGGTCTGGCGGGTCCGCTCACCGGTGTTGTTGCGCACATCGGCAGGGACGTCCGGAACGGGGCAAGGCTCGCCGTCGACGAAGCCAATGCAAAGGGTCTGGTCATCGACGGCAAGAAGGTCGACTTGCAGCTCGAAGTCGAGGACGACGCCGGGGATCCGCGGCTCGCCACCCAGGTCGCGCAGAAGCTCGTCGACGACAAGGTCGTCGCCGTGATCGGGCACGTGCAGTCCGGCACGACGATTCCCGCGTCGCGGATCTATCGTGACGCAGGCATCACGGAGATTTCGCCGTCGGCGACGAATCCCCTCTATACGCAGCAGGGGTTCAAGACGACCTTCCGCGTGATGGCCACCGATGCGCAACAAGGCCCCGCGCTGGCAGCCTATGCGTCCAGGCAAATGAATGCGAAGACCGTCGCGATCGTGGACGATGCCACGGCTTACGGGCAAGGGCTGGCCGACGAATTTTCCCGAAGCGCGAAGGCGCTCGGGATCAGGATCCTGTCGCGTGACGCCAGCACCGACAAGACCGTCGATTTCAAGGGCATCCTGACGAAGATCAAGAACGAGAACCCCGATCTGATCATGTACGGCGGATCCGACGGTGCGGGGCCGCAACTCGTGAAGCAGGCCTATCAGCTCGGCCTGCGCGCCCGGGTTCTCTCCGGCGACGGCATGTGCACGGAGCGGTTCGCCACGCTGGCCGGCGACGGCGCCGCGAAGCTGACGTGTTCGGAAGCCGGTCTCCCGATCGAGAAAATGCCGGGCGGCGTCGAGTTCAAGAAGAAATACATGAACGTCTTCAATCAGAAAATCGAAGGATACGCGCCGTTCTCGTACGACGCGGTCAATGTCGTGATCGACGCGATGAAGCGCGCGAACTCGACGGATCCGGCGAAGATCCTCGACGCGATGTCGACAACGCAATACGACGGCGTCATCGGGCCCATCTCGTTCGACGAAAAGGGTGACCTGAAGCAGAAGGGGATTTCGATCTACGAGTACCGCGGTGGAACGAAGACGCTGCTGAACGTGATGAAGCTGTGACCGTGCGTCGGACACCGCTTACCCGAGTACAGACAATTTGCCTGGAGCATCAACATGACTGAGCCTGTCGTACGCTATTCGAAAAGAATGCGGTTGGTCAGACCTTCCGCGATCCGGGAACTGCACCTGCTCGAACACGATCCCGAAGTCATCTCGTTCTGCGGTGGATATCCGGATGCTTCGTTGTTCCCGGTCAGCCATCTTCGCGAAGCCTACGGCACCGTCATCGAGCGGGACCCGTTGGCCTTCCAGTACACGCACTCCCAGGGCGACCTGTCGCTTCGGCAAAAGATCGTCGCGAAGATGCGCCGGGACGGCGTGACGTGCGACGAGGACGACGTCCTGGTGCTTCATGGTGCACAGCAGGGGCTCGATCTTCTCGGCAAGCTGTTCATCGACGAAGGCGATACCGTTCTCGTCGAGGCCCCGACCTTTCTCGGCGCACTGATCTCGTTCAACGCCTACGCGCCGCGGTACGTCGGGCTTCCGATGGACGAGCACGGCATCGACACCGATCGCCTGGAAGAGATTCTCCGGCGCACCACTGGCGTGAAGTTCATGTATGCCATACCGGACTTCCAGAACCCGGCCGGCGTCACGCTGAGCCTCGAACGCCGCAAGCGACTCGTCGAACTGGCCGAACAGCACGACTTCTACATCGTCGAGGATTCGCCGTACCGGGACATCCGATTTTCCGGGCAATCCGTGCCGCCGATCAAGCATTTCGACGTCAGCGGACGTGTGATCTTCGTCGGCAGCTTCTCGAAGAGCCTCGTTCCCGGCATGAGACTCGGGTGGGTGGTCGGCAACCCGGACGTTGTCCGCAACCTTGCGCAGCTGAAGCAAGCCGCCGATACGCAATGCAGCACGGTCAACATGAAAGTGGCGAACGCCTATCTCGAGTCGTTCGATCACGACACCCACGTGGAGCGGCTGATCGGCGGCTACCGCAAGAAGAAGCAACTGATGCTCGACGTCATCCGTGCATCCTTTCCGGATTGCGTGGCGTACACGAATCCGGAGGGCGGGATGTTCACGTGGCTGACCTTCCCCGCGACATTCGACGCGAACGCATTCCTGAAGAACGTCCTGCTACCGAAATCGAAAGTCGCGTACGTGCCGGGCATGCACTTCTTTGCGGGCGAGGGCGCGGTGCCGGTCAATCACGCGAGGCTGAGCTACTCGGCAACGGCCGAGTCCGCGATCATCGACGGCATCGCAAGAATGGGCAAGCAACTCCACCTGCATTTGCGTTGAGGCCCGTGGACCGGTCGCTTGACCCAGTCGCACATGCTCGTTGCGTCAATTGTCTGGCGGGCGCGCCGTCCGCGACGCCGCGCGCTGGTTCGACGGATGGCGCGTAAGTCGACGCCGCGACGCGATCGATTGACCCGTGAGTGTCAGCTTGACGTCCGTCCGGAAGCCGCATCGCATCTGAAGAACTTTTCCCAAGAATATGCAATCCGTTAGCAAGGACAGGCAAGACGGCCATAGCCGCGCGACGATAAAGTGGTTTTCACCGCCGTTCCTGCTGGCGCCCGAATGTCACGAGGGCATCGTCCCTTCCTGCAATCGAACCGGCTTGTCCGGGAAAGTTCGGGCTGGAATGAGCGCACAAACATCGCTGGCGCAGACGAACGTACCGGCCGAGACGATGGCAATCCATGTTGTTCCGGAGGCATCGGTGGTCGCCCCGGTTGCTGCACGCCATGTGAGGATTTTCCCGTGATGACCCAGCTGTACGCTCAACAGGCCGACTGTGTTGCCGCGAGCTCGCGCTTTTCCTCATGGTTCGAATGGGACGTACCGGCCGGCGGCATGTTCGTGTGGGCAACGGCACGTCACGCATCGATCGACACCGATCGCCTCGTTCCGGCCGCGATGGACGCGGGCGTCATGGTGGGACCGAGCAGCGTATTCGACCCGTGGGGGCAAAACCGCCACGCGCTGCGGCTCAACTTCACGCGCCGGATGCATCCCCCCTTCGACAGACACGCTTTTGAAGAGTTGAACACGCGATGATCAAACTATCCGAATCGATCGAGATTGCCGCGCCGGTCGCCGACGTCTGGCCGATTCTGGCCGACCCCGCGCAGGTCGTCGGCTGCGTACCGGGCATGACGTTGACGTCCGACAAGGGCAACGGCGTCTACGACGGAACGATATCGGTCAAGTTCGGGCCGACGGTCGCGAACTTCCGCGGGCAGTCGCGACTCGTGTATGACCACGCGGCCAAATCCTGCGATATCGAAGCCGGCGGGGTCGACCAGAAGGGATCGACGCGCGCGATGGCCTCCGCGCATATCGTCGCGTCGGGCACGAACGTAACCACCGTGGTCATCGACGGCGGCTTCAACGTGACCGGGCCTCTGGCGCAATTCGCACGCACGGGCGGGGTGTTCGTCGCCAGGGCACTGCTCGAGGAGTTCGTCGCCAACCTGACCCAGCGTCTCGACATCAAACGCGCGCCGGCGGGCACGCCGATCCCCGATGCCGTCCACGCGCCGCAGGCAACCGCGGCCGCAACGTCGCAAATCAGTGGTTTCCGTCTTCTGCGGGCAGCCCTGCGCGGCTGGCTGAAGAATCTTTTCCGTCGAAAATAAGGCAAGGATACCGTCATGCTTTCGCAATCCGAAGAACTCAACTACCAGCTTCTGGCCAAGGCTTTCGCAGCAGAGGGCGTCGACACCGCCTTCCATCTGATGGGGGACGGCAACATGTACTGGGCCACATCGCTGACGCGCGATTGCGGGGTGCGTGCGATTCACGCCCGCCACGAAAATTGCGCCGTTGCGATGGCGGACGCGTACAGCCGCGCGACAGGGAAGATCGGCATCGCCTCCGTGACGTGCGGACCCGGCTTCACGCCGACGGTCACGTCGCTGACGGTCGCCGCACGCGGCAACGTGCCGCTAATCCTGTTCGCAGGCGACACCCCGATCACCGACCTGTTCCACAACCAGGCATTCGATCTCGGGCCCGTCGTCGAAAAGACAGGGGCGCGCTACGTTCCGTTGCGGCATCCGGACCGCATGCTGAACGACGTGCGAGAGGCCTTCTACATCGCGCGTCATGAGCGAACGCCGGTCGTGCTGGGCGTCCCGCTCGACCTGCAGATGTCCGCGGTCGCATGGGGCGTCGAATACATCCCGTCCGCCGACCTGATGCCACGCCCGCAACGCATCCAGCCCGATCCGGAACTGGTCGGCGAAGCCGCGGCCATGCTGGCTCGGGCCGAACGTCCGATCGTGGTTGCCGGCTATGGCGCCTATCGCTCGGGGGCCATTCCGGAACTCACCGCGCTGGCGCAACATGCCGGTGCGCTCGTGGCGACCTCGTTGCGTGCGAAAGGCGCCTTTCACGACAACCCGTTCAATCTCGACGTGGCGGGGTCGTTCGCCAGTCCGTACGCACATGAGCTCTTTGCGGACGCCGACATGATCCTGTCCGCCGGTGCGGGACTCGGCAGCTTCACGACCGAGGCGGGCTATCTCTTTCCGAACGCCAAGGTGGTGCAGATCGATACACGCCCGCGCGGCCTCTGGCAAGGCAGTCGGACCGCGGATCTCCACATCGCCGCGGACGCGAAGGCCGGCGTGCAGGTCATCACGACCGAGCTTCGTCAACTGACGCCGGCACGCACCGGCTATCGGCGACCCGACATCGCCGAGCGCCTCGCCCGTGACGTGCAGGACGACAAGCCGTTCGATCTCGAGCCGAACACGCTCGATCCGCGCGAAGCCGTCAACGAGCTCGACCGGGTGATTCCGAAGGACTGGGACATCGTGATGGGGTGCGCGCATTTCTTCACGATCGCCGGACCCACGCTCAAGGGGCGCGCTGCCGATCGTTACCACTTCTTCACCGAATTCGGCGCGATCGGGCAGGCCCTTCCCGCGGCCGTCGCCGTGGCCGCGGCTCGCGGCAACGGCAAGGTTTGCCTGATCGAAGGCGAGGGCAGCCTGCTGATGCAGATCCAGGAACTCGAAACGCTCGCCCGCCACGGGATCAAGCTCCTGATTCTGACGTTCAACGACGGCGCGTATGGCGCCGAGATCCACAAGCTCGTACCGAAGGGCATCAGCCCGGAGGAAGCGACGTTCGGGCGACCGAATCTGGCGGCGGTCGCTCAAGCGTTCGGCCTGCGGGGAGCCACTGTCGACCAGCCCGGCAAGCTTTCCCAATTGTTTGCCGAGCACGAGCGCGGCAGCACGGCGAGCCTGCTCGACCTCCACATTTCCAGGACGGTTCCGTCGATCTCCTATCGTCGCGTCTATTTTGGCGAAATCTGACATCGGTCACCCAGCGAGATCGAGCAACACATTTCCGGAGGAAGTTGCATGGCACACGTTGTCCGCTTTCACGCCCACGGCGGTCCCGACGTTCTTTCATTCGAGGAAGCCGAGGTCGGCGAACCTCGGCCTCATGAATTGCGCGTGAGTCAGACCCGATGCGGCGTGAACTTTATCGATACCTATGTTCGCTCGGGCCTGTATCCGGTCGAACTGCCGTACATCCCCGGTCAGGAAGGCGTCGGGACGGTGACGGCCATCGGGTCGGATGTCACCGGCTTTGCCGTGGGCGACCGCGTCACCTATTCGACGATGGGCGGCGGCGGCTACGCATCCGAACGGCTCATCGAAGCCGATCAGGCCTTCAAGGTGCCTGCGTGGATCAGCGATGAAGTGGCTGCCGCGCTCACCATGAAAGGCCTGACGGTTCAAATGCTGATCCGGCAAACCTATCCGGTGGAAGCCGGCACCGTGATGCTCGTGCATGCCGCGGCGGGCGGCGTCGGCACATTGCTTTGCCAGTGGGCCTCGCGCCTCGGCGCAACGATCATCGGCACCGTCGGATCGGACGACAAAGTGGACATCGCCCGGAAGAATGGCTGCCACGACGTCATCGTCTACTCGCGCGAGAACTTTGCCGAACGCGTCAAGGCGATCACGAAGGGCGAATTGTGCGACGTCGTGTATGACGGCGTGGGAAAGACGACCGCAATGGGTTCGCTCGATTGCCTGAAACCGTTGGGCATGTTTGTCAGCTACGGCAACGCGTCGGGGCCCGTCGACGGCTTCAGCTTGCTGGAACTGGCCAAGCGCGGCTCGCTGTTCGTCACGCGTCCGATGCTGCCTCACTATGCATCCACGCGGGCAAAGCGCGTTGCGATGGCCGACGAGTTTTTCGAGACGCTGAAGGACGGCACCGTGACAGGACCTTCGATCAAGGCATTCGCGTTGAGCAAGGCCGCCGCCGCGCACCGTGAGCTGGAAAGCCGCCGCACCGCCGGCAGTCTCGTTCTCGTCCCGTAGTCGAGGCGGGTGTCGCCTGGCATCCGGCGCGATGCCAGGCATGTTCGCGATCCGTCGGGAAGTGAGCAATGGCCAAGGGATACTGGATTGCGCTCGTCGATGTCGAGGACCCTGAGGCGTACCGGGCCTATGTCAGCGCGAATGCTGCTGCATTCGAGAAATATGGCGGGCGCTTTATCGTCCGCGGCGGCACGGCCAGCAACGTCGAAGGCAAGGTGCGGTCCCGCGCGGTGGTGGTCGAGTTCGCCAGCTACCAGCGTGCGCTCGATTGCTTCGAGTCTTCCGAATATGCACCGGCGAAAGTACTACGCAGACAGGCGTCGACGGCCGACATCGTGATCGTCGAAGGCTACGAGGGGCCTTGAGCTCGGCAGCACGCAAACACCGTGTGGCGATTCGTGCGTTCGAACCGCGCAGCCGGGCAGGGTTGCGCACGGCGTATCCGTGCCCGCTTGCATCGGCCGACATCGATGCCGTCGTACCGCGATGCGACGCCGATGCCAGCCGTGCGACCTGACTCGATACCGATCAGGTGACCTGCGCTGCGACGACTTGCATCGACGCTTCGATCACGCGAGCCCGGTCGACATCGCATTCACATACGGATCGGGACGCACGCGAACGACCGCTCGCGAGCTCGTGCCGGCAGAGCAACGCAATACCCGTGGAGACGGCTGTATCGGCAACCGTCACCGACAGCTTATCCGAGTCGGCATGCCGGGATTTCTCGAATTGCAGGTCGAAACGGCTCTGTAACGAAAAAGTTCAGTTGATAGTAGTGGAGTGGCGAAATGGATCGTTCAATACCTGTTCTGGATCGGCTGGATCGGCAGATTCTCGCCGCGTTGCAACGCGATGCGCGGCTCTCGAGCGCCGAGTTGTCCGAGAAGGTCAACCTGAGTACGTCGCCATGCTGGCGTCGCGTCAAGCGTCTCGAATCCGCGGGCGTGATCACCGGCTATCACGCGCGCGTGGATTTCATCAAGCTCGGCTTCGAAGTGACGGCGCTTGTCCAGGTGGCGCTCGCACCGAAGTCCGTCGAGCATATGCGCGCGTTCGAGGCAGCGATCCGGCCGCTGCCGGAGGTGCTGAGCTGCCACAGCATTTCGGGGCAATACGACTACCACCTCGTCGTGATGGCGAAGACACCGTCGCTCTTTGGCGATTTCGTTCGCGAGCACATCAATGGATGTCCGAGCATCAAGGACGTGTGTACGTCATTCATCATCAACGAGGTGAAGGCGCCGGTCACGCCGCCGCTTTGACTGCGCGACACGCCATGCAGGTTCGACCCGCAGCCGCACAACCGTATTCATCCAACACGCTTCCGACCCGGACCCACGCGCAGGCGCTTCGCCCGTGGCGTTCCATTGTTCGAATGGAGGATTTCCCCTTGTCTCAACCCGCTCTCTTTACCCCGTTGCGTATGCGCAATCTCGACCTGGCCAATCGCATCGTGATCGAGCCGATGTGCCAGTATTCCGCGACCGATGGATGCATGACCGACTGGCACCTCATCCATCTCGGGCAGCTCGCGCTTTCCGGCGCCGGGCTCCTGACCATCGAAGCGACCGCCGTCGTACCGGAGGGGCGAATCAGTTATGCGGACGTCGGCCTGTACGACGACGCGACCGAAGCATCCATCGCCACCGTCCTGGACAGCGTGCGCCGCTGGTCGGACATACCGATCGCCCTCCAGCTCGCACATGCGGGGCGCAAGGCTTCGACGGATATCCCGTGGCTGGGACGCAGCCAACTGTTGCCGAATCAGGAGCACGGCTGGCAAACCGAGGCACCTTCCGCCATTGCGCCGGACGCGGCTTCGTTGCCGCCAACCGAGCTTGACAGGAACGGACTCAAGCGGATCCGCGATGCGTTCGCCGCCGCGGCCAGGCGTGCGGCCCGGCTCGGCATCGACGCGATTCAGATTCACGTCGCGCACGGCTATCTTCTCCATACGTTCCTGTCGCCGCTTTCGAACCAGCGCACCGATGAATATGGCGGTTCACTGGAAAACCGCGCACGCTTTCCGCTGGAAGTGCTGGATGCGGTCCGGGACGCGTTTCCTTCCGATCGCGCCGTCACGGTCCGGATCTCGGCAACCGACTGGATCGAAGGCGGCTTCGCGATCGACGAGGCGGTGGCATTTTCACGCATGCTCGAGGCGCACGGGGCAGATGCGATCGACGTGTCGACGGGCGGCCTGCATCCGGCCCAGGACATCCCCGTTTCACCCGGCTATCAGGTGCCTCATGCGCGTGCGATCAAGGCTGCCGTGAGCGTGCCCGTCGCAACGGTCGGCCTCATCACCGAACCGACCCATGCTGACGCGATCGTTGCCACCGGCGATGCCGATCTGATCGGCATCGCGCGCACGGTGATCTACGATCCGCGCTGGCCGTGGCATGCAGCGGCGGCACTCGGCGGCCAGACGGTCGCCGTTCCGCAGTATTTGCGATGCGTTCCGCGTCTGCATCGCAACGCGTTCCGTGCGCCGCATCATCATGCTTTCCTCAACTGAGCGCGAACTCATGCGAACCTGATGCACGGCGGACTGACCGGATGTGTTTCGAACGCATCGGCATGCGTGTCCGTCCGTGCGTCGTCGGCCGGGGCGGTTGCACGAGTCCGTGCGACGTAGCGAAGTAGCGCACGGCGATGACACGCCGCCATCCCGCATCGCAGCCGCTCGACTAAACGCGCCGCCATGCCCCCGGCGTCATCCCCGTCTCGGTCTTGAAGGCTTTCGTAAAATGACTCTGCGACGCGTATCCGCACGCAAGCGCTATTTCGACCAGTTCCATCGAGGTCTCGCGCAGAAGCTGCTTCGCACGCTCGACACGTCGCTTCGCGACATAGCGGTGGGGTGGCAAGCCGACGCCGACTCGAAACATCTTGGCGAAATGGAACGTGCTCAGCCCGGCCTCCCGGGCCAGATCGTCGAGGTTCAGCGTTCCGCCCAGGTTCGCCTCGATGAATTCGGTCAGGTTCCGCTGAACGGATGGAGCAAGGCCGCCCTTGATCGGAGCCGTGGTCGCGCGCGCATTGTGGCGACGCAGAATGTGATGGATCAACAAATGACACGCGGAATCGAGCGCCATCCGATCGCATGTGCCCGTCCAGTCGAGCGGCAGGAGCCCCCCGCGCACGATCATCGCGATCGCCGGATCGTCGACGAAGGTGAGGTCCATCAGGTCGATCTGGCGATGCCCGGTATTGAATGTCGTCTGAGCCTGGTAGGCCAGCGCGTCGGGATCGATATAGAGATGAAACATCCGAATCGCGCCGCCGACCTTCCATTCGCTCGAATGGCCGGCAGGCAACACGCATAGCTTGTCCGGGGCACCGCCGGCGAGCCGTCGGTCGGTTCGAATGATATCGTTGCCGCCTTCCAGATAGAGGCTGATCGTATGATGCCCGGGGCGATCATAACGAGTCCAGCTGTCGCGGTTGTGCCACTCGGCAAGCGCGAGGCCGCAGCCGACCGATGCTTCGCGCAGGAGCTGCGCCCCGTTCCCGGAGAGAACTTCGCTTACGCGAGGAATAGAGGAAGTCATTGTCAGCCTGTCCTGAAGCCCGATTCGCAGTTCATGAAAGCACCACGGCGAGGAATTTTAGCGATCGCACACACGAAGTGTGCGCCTTCCGGACAATTTCTCCGGCACGGACAGTCACAGTGTCGTCGGCGAAGACACACTCGCAGCTTCTATCGGCGTCGATGTGGTGTGTCGTCACTGATCCCTGAGGCCCGAGGTCATCTGCCGTGGGGCCGGCTGGACGATACTCGGGAACCGTCGACTCTAATGCAGCAATTTGAGTGCCAGAGTATGAAGATTCAGTGGTGATCGCACTGACAAATGCGCACCGCGCGCTTGCGATTTTCGCGTGCTATCTGCGACTGATACCGAGCAGCGTCAGTACCTGCAGGAAGCTGGTGGCGGAGGGCTCGCTGGTATTCAGCGCGCATTCGACGATGGCATCGCCCTCCAGCGCACTAATAAGCAGATAGGCAGCCTGGCCCGCCGACAAGGCCGGCGCGACCTCCTTCGCCGCGTGATGTTCCTGCACTGTCTGGCGGATCCAGTTCAGTTGCAGGCGATATAGCTTCTCGATCTCCACGCCGACTTCGTGCGAGACGCTCGCACGAGCCGCGCTCAACACGTTCGGAAGGGAAGGCACGCCTTGCTCGAACTGATCGGAAGCGAGACACGCGTAGGCGATCAGTCGACTTTCCGCGTCACGGTACTCGAAGGATATGTCGCGCAGTTCCTGCTCGAGATAGCCGGAATGCGCGTGGATCAGCTCGATATAGAGCGCGTCTTTTGTCCCTAAGCTCTCGGTTACGACCGCTTCGGTCAACGACGCAGATTCCGCCAGGCGTGCGAGGGTGAAAGACGACAGGCCGTGCCGGCGAATCAGTCGCTCGGCGTGTGACAAAAGGAGAGTCCGCGTGCTGCGAACCATGATTCCGGCCGGCGCCTTCGCACAACGCGATTTCGGACAGGCTGATCTCGAAGCTGCGGGGGGCCGGTAGATCATTGATGTGGTCGGGTTCGTTAAGGGGCGTGACGCCTGAGATTCTCCGCGCGACGGTGCCGCTTCGGTGGGTGCTCTCGACTGCGCGTGGAACGGGAGGCTTCCGAGGATGCGTGGCCAAGTCAGGCGCACGTTTCGTCGCAGACGTGCGCCTGCACCGCGGGTTGCTAGTTGTCGACGCCCACGGCTTCCTCGGGCTGGAGGCCGACGTAACCTTCGACGACCACGACATCGGTAATCGCCGCCGACTTCCGAAACGCTGCTGCGCGCGTGTACTCCTGCGACCGGTAACATGCCTGCGCGGTTTCGTAATCCTTGAACTCGATCACGACCAGGCGCGATCGGTACTGGCCTTCCACCACGTCCGCCTCGCCACCCCGGATCAGGTAGCGACCGCCATACTTCCGGTACGCGATCTGGTTCAGCTTCGAATACTCGGCGAACGTCTCCGGATCGGTCACGTCGGTTTGTCCGATCCAATACCCTTTTGCCATCTCCCGCTCTCCAAAGGTAAAACTGTTGAACATTCAGTGCTACGGCGTCGATTCGTGTACGTCATGCGATCCGGTTGCGAGATCGCCTGCATCGTGACGCTCGTGCAATTCCCAGGGTCTCCCGCGCGCTTGATCAATGCAGGTTGAATGGCGAGAACATCGTTCGATGGCGAGGACTGCCATTCACCGTCGCCGTGCACGGACGACGGATGCGAACGACGATGTTAGTCGAACCGGCATCGCGATTCATTTCGATTACGCGGCTTGAAATCCGGAAAACGAAACGAAAACACCGAAATCGATCCTGTATCGATACGAACATTCCATTTTGCTCGCAGCAGGATCGGCGCGTGCATCCTGTCGATATACTCGTGCCGGTCGAACGTGTTCGCGGCTCGTACCCTCATCGATTCCGCCGTGTATCGTGCGTGTTCGTTCCGTCCTTGAAATTCGCATTCCTTTGCATTTTCAACGGGGAAATCGACGACACATCCGCATGTCGGTTCAGGACGCGGGCGCCCGTCCGATCATCATCTTCCAACCGGCGAATGGAGTGCATTTTGCTTTCCAGCTGGTTGGGCGAGGTAGAGAGAGTCATGACCTAACGATGGATCTGAGAAAACTACCTAATCTGGGTACCCTTAAGGCATTCGAAGCTGCAGCCCGCCTCGAGAGTCTCTCTCGGGCAGCGGATGAACTACACGTCACGAATAGCGCTATCAGCCACCAGATTCGCGCGCTCGAAACCGATCTGGGCATGATGCTGTTCAGGCGCGACGGCAAACGCGTTACCTTGAGCGAAAACGGACGACGCTATGCATCGCAGATTCGGGCTGCGCTGTTCGACATTGCAGCGGCGACCGAGTCGATGCGGGCGGGGGATCGCGAGCGTCGACTGAAAATCAGTCTGCTACCGTCGTTCGCGTCGCGGTGGATGACCCCGCGGATTGGGCGTTTCATCGAACGGCACCCGGAAATCGACGTCGAATTGCTGTCGACCCATGCGATTACCAACTTCAACCGGGACGATGTCGACGTTGTCTTGCGGTTCGGCGATGGCGACTACCCCGGACTGTTCACCGAGTTGCTCCTCGAAGAAGCGTTCTTTCCCGCATGTTCGCCAAGCTTCAACGGAGGAAACCCGCCGCAGACGCCCGCCGATCTGATCAACGCGCCGCTGTTGCGCAACGACTATGAAATGTGGGCGTCCTGGTTCCACGCAGCAGGCCTGCAAGGCGCGGCCGAGCCGCGCCGCGGGGTGCTGTTTCAGGATTCATCGATCCTGATGCAGGCCGTGATGGATGACCGGGGCATCGGACTCGTGCGGAGGTCGCTCGCGATGCAGGAGGTTGCCGACGGAAACCTCGTACGCTTGTTTGACGTCGATGCGCCAAGCCCGTGGGCATACTGGTTCGTTTGTCCGCCTCAGATGCTGGACCTGCCTCGGGTACAAGCGCTGCGGAAATGGCTGCGTGAAGAGGTGAGGCAGTTCCGGTCACTCTACGAGAAAATCCCGTGCGACATCGAAACGGCTCGCACGGGAACATGATTCATTTAACCGATGCGTGATGTCGGGCACCAGGCACAAGGCGCTGGGCAGCGATTGCGAGCGCGCCGGCGAGGGCTGCCATCGCAACGGACAGGCCGATCAGCGATGCCTCGAGCCCCATCCGTTCAGCGGCCAGACCGAGCCCCAGGACGGGAACGATGCCACCGAGGTAAGCGACCGTGAAGAACGACGAGATCATGCCTGCTCGGTACTCCGACGTCGCGATCGTATTGACGACGAACAGCGCGGACATGAACGTGAGCCCCTGGCCGAATCCGCCGAGCAGGTCGCTCGCCACGAACAACCCGCCGGACGATAGTTTGACCGACGCTGCTAGCATCACCAGTGCCGCGGTAACGATCAAGGACCCGATCACGAGCCCCAGTCTCGGATTCATTCCGCGGAATGAGATCTGCGCCGCGGCGGAGCCGGCGAACAGGAGTGCAACGCCGACACCCCCGATGGCCGACCCTCGCCACGGCAGGAATGCATTGAAGAACGACGGAGCCAGTGATGCGAAGAGGCTGAACAGCGTATAGCCGATGAACGTAATGACCGCCACCGTGATGAATTGCTTGAACTGGCGTGCGGCAGGCAAGTGAAAGCGCAAGCGCGGAACGAAACGCGTCGCGACACGCGGCTGAATTCTTGCCCCGTTGCGCATCAAAGCCAGAAGGGCAAGCAAGAGCGCGCCAGCGAATATTCCATACGGGAGTTGCAACGGCAACGGCAAGATCTGGGCAATCAAGCCCCCCGCAAGCGGGCCGAGCCCAAGGCCGATGATTGTCATCAACGATCCGATCGACGACGCATGGGTCATCCTGTCCGGCGGGGACGCCGCGACGAGACCGGACGTGGCCGATGTGGATGCAATGCCGGCTGCTACACCGATCGTAAAACGGCCGATCGAGAGGACAAGAAGATCGGGCGCGAAACCGGAAACAGCCAGCCCCGCAAGGGCCAGTATCGTGGCCGCACGCAGTGTCCGAATATGGCCGATGTGGTCGCTAAGATGCCCAAGGAAGAGCAAGGCCAGCAGCGTGCCCGCCATGTACGTCGTATAGGCTATCGTGATCCCGCTGGGCCCGATATGAAACGTTTTCTCATACAGCGGATACAGGGGACTGGCGAGGGTTGCACCCGCCATGATCATGCAAAGCGTGTAGGCCATCGTGATGAACTGCGCATTGGCAGTCCGGGCCCGGGGTACTGAACTCTCTTGAACTTTCATTGCGCCGCACCTTGGCATTCAGTCGATGACCAAGCATAGAGCGGCACTTCCGTAGCGAGAATGCCTTCGGCAGGCAACGCTACATTGCGCAAGGGACAAAGCGCGCCCGCGCCGTGCGTCGCAACCGATACTCGACGCAAGCGACTCGGGCGCTCAGGTCGGGCTGCTCACCAGCGAGGAAACCAGTTCAATGAATGCGTTGACACGCTTGGACCCACGCTGGTTGGGCAGATAAAGTGCACTGACGACCGAGCGCGCCTCGTTCGGTGTCACGTCGTAGCGTTCGAACAGCTTCAGGAGCTTCCCCGACTGAATATCGGGCTCGACCAGCCAGTCGGGCAGCAATGCAATACCGGCCCCATCGAGCACGGCGTCGCGCAACACCTCCGAGTTGTTGGATTTCATGCGTCCTGTCACGACGACTTTGGTCGTGGTCCCGGCTCCGGCGAATGTCCAGAACTGCTGATCGCCGCGATAGGAAAAGCGCAAGCAATGGTGATTCGCCAGATCGATCGGCTCGACCGGTGTCCCGTGGACCGTCAGATAGTCGTGGCTGGCGACTACGTAGCGGCGAAAACTGCCGAGTTGCCGGGCCACGACATCCGCCGTAGGAGCAGCCTCACCCAGCCGGATCGCAACATCGATTCGCTCGGCGACAAGATCGACCATGTCGTCGCTCAGCCGCATGTCGAAATCCAGCTTCGGGTAACGGGCAAGAAACGCGGCGATATGCGGCCCGATTCGACGGGATCCATATGCCACCGGCACCGAGACACGCAGCGGTCCGGATGGTTCGTCACCTCGGTCAGCGACAAGGGAATCGGCGTCGGCCAGATCCTCGAGCAGTTTCTTCGCCCGTACGTAATAGACGGCCCCCGCATCGGAGAGCGTCACCTGGCGGGTTGTCCTGTTCAGCAAGACGGTGCCCAGCGACTCCTCGAGCGCATCAACCGACCGCACGACTGACGACGGCGCCAGTTCGAGGCGGCGACCTGCGCTGGAAAAGCCACCCGCTTCAGCCACTTCCACGAATATCCGGAGTGCGGAGAATTTGTCCATGTCTTTGCCTTTATCGCAATGATGCGTTGCTCTCCGTCTGCATTCTACAGACACCTGTTCGCCCCTATCTTCTCGTCATGAATTCACTGGAGGTTGTCATGAAGAAGCAGGAGATCACGCTGACTTACGATTTCATCTGCCCGTGGTGCTGGATCGCTGAACGCCGGCTCGCACGGGTCGTAGATGACCTGGGGCTTGCGGATGCCGTCGACGCACGGATTGTTCCGTACGAACTGAACCCGGCGATGCCGGTCGAGGGGATGGATCGCAACGCATATCGGACCGCCAAATTCGGTAGCTGGGCGCGGTCGCAAGCAATGGATGCGCACGTAGCCGAAGCCGGACGGGCCGAGGGCCTTCAGTTCCACTACGCGATCGTCGATCGAACGCCGAACACGCTATTGGCCCACCGCCTGGTGTGGTTTGCGCAGCGCAACGGCAATGCGTCCGGTCTCGTCGATGCATTGTTCGGTGCCTATTTCAGGGACGGCCGCGATATCGGCGATGCCGCAGTCCTGATCGATATCGCAGCCGAAGCCGGCCTCGACGCTGATGCAGTGACGGCCTTCCTCGCCTCCGATGAAGGCACGACCGAAATCCGTGCGCTCGAAGCAGAAGCCATTCGGCAGGGGATCGGCTCGGTCCCGTCGATGCAGATCGGCCAGACCGTGATCACCGGCGCACAACCCGACGCGGTATTCCGCGATGCGTTTGCCGACGCTGTCGGCGCGCTCGCCATCATCGAATAAGGAGGCCGCCATGCCGGTCAATACGAAGAAACCTCGGGCGCTCGTCATTGGCGGTTCGCTGGCGGGCCTTTTCGCTGCAAACAGCTTGCTGAAGTCCGGATGGGACGTGGACGTGTTCGAACGCTCGCCGAGCGCACTCGACAGTCGTGGCGGCGGCATCGTGCTGCAACCGCAGGTCGTCGAAGCGATCAACGGCGCCGGGCTGGGCTCCGGTTCGCCGCTCGGCGTGCTGTCGCGAGACCGCGTGTATCTCGACCGCAGCGGCAAGGTGCTGCACCGCACGTTCATGCCGCAGACGCAAACGTCCTGGAACACGCTCTATCGCAATCTCATCAAGGGTATTCCGGCCGAGCGCTACCATCGCGGACAGCGCCTCGTGTCGTTCAGTCAGGGCAACGGGCATGTGACCGCACGTTTCCTGAACGGCCGGGTCGAGGAGGGTGATCTCCTGATTGGTGCCGATGGCGCGGATTCCACGGTTCGCTCGATTCTTCTGCCCGATGTCGAGCTCACCTATTCCGGTTACGTCGTGTGGCGGGGCCTCGTTCCGGAAAACGCCGTATCGCCGGAAACGGCAACCGCATTGACCGAGAAGTTCGTGTTCCAGCAAGACCCGGAATCGCTGATGCTGCAGTATCTGGTGCCCGGTGAGGACGGTTCCGCGAAACCAGGGGAGCGGCGCTTCAACTGGCTTTGGTATCTGAAAGCGGAACAAGGAACGGCACTCGACGGGACCCTGACCGACCGCGACGGCAAGCGACGCGCGCATTCGGTTCCGCCAGGCATGCTTGCTCCGGCCAAAGAGCGCTACATCCGCGAATACGCTGAGGCGCACGCCAATCCGGCATTCAAGGAACTGGTGCGGAAAACCGACGAAATCTTCGTCCAGGCGATCGTCGATCTCGCGGTACCTCGGATGGTGTTTGGCCGAGTGATTCTGCTTGGCGATGCCGCATTTGTCCCAAGGCCACACACTGCGGGAAGCACGGCGAAAGCGGCGGAGAATTCGCTGACCCTTGAAGCTGCGCTGCACGCTTTCCCGGACGACATTGACGCCGCCTTGCAATCCTGGGAGGCAGATCAGTTGAACTCAGGCCAACGGATGATCGATTGGGGCGTGCATATGGGCAACCGCCTGATGAGCGTCAACGATTGACCGTGATGCGCGGCTTGTATCCCGATAACCGGAGGTAGAGATGTCTGAATCAACCTTGCACTATCTGTACGATCCATATTGCGGCTGGTGCTTCGGTGCGTCGCCGATGCTCACGGCTGCCCAGCAGATCGACGGACTCCATGTCGAGCCGCATAGCGTCGGAATGTTGGCCGGTCCGCGCCGCCAGATGATGTCGCCGGAATGGCGCGACTTCGTTCGGCCGCATGAAAAGAGAATCACCGCACTCAGTCACGTCGAGTTCGGCGCACCGTACGTCGAACACGTACAGGAAGATCCTTCCATCGTGCTCGACTCCGGTATGCCGACAGCGGCCATGCTGGCGGCCGAGAGCTTGTCCGGGCGCGGCCTGGAAATGCTCAAACGCCTGCAACGTGCGTACTACGTCGACGGACTGCCGATCGCCGAGCGGAACGTCATCCTGGACCTGGCCGCAGAGCTCGGATTCGAAAAGGACGGTTTCGCCCGGGCATTCGACGATGCAGTCGATCACACGCTGGACGCGCACATCGATGCAAGCAACAACCTTCTTTCGTCGCTCGGCGCACGCGGCTTTCCGGCATTCTCGCTCCAGATCGGGGACAGGAGCGAGACGTTACCGCTCGGCCGCTACTATGGGAAGCCCGAGCGATTCGCAGAGGATATCCGGGCCAAGATCGCTGCTGCGCGATCTGACAAGGTATGAGGCGCACCGGATCCGTGCGACCGACCCCAAGGTCGCACGCGTAGCGTCCTGAGCGCGGTGCCAAAGAAGCGATACGAAAAGGCTGGGTTCCGTAACACATGGAACCCGGCCTTGTATTTTTATATTCCTCGTTTCGCCTTGCGTGGCGACACGCGGACACGTGGACTCTCGGAAAACGCGGTGGGGAAGAGCCGGCAGGCCGGGTTGATGCCGGCCCGATGGTGACTCGGCGACGGACAGCGCCGTCAGCGTGAATTCTCCCGACCCGCTTGCGTCACGGCATGCCGCGCTTCAGCATGCTCGACCGCGGGCCGGGATGTCGCTCGATCGCGGGTTACTCGTGCGGAGGATAGTCGGTATAGCCCGTCTCGTCCCCACCGTACCAGCCATACGACTCCGGCTTGGTCAACGGGGTGCTGTTGCCGATTCGGCTAACGAGATCGGGGTTGGAAATATACAGGCGCCCGAACGCGACAAGATCGACTTGCCCGTCGTCGACCAGTTGGGAAGCCTGATCGACACCGATTCCACCGTTGGCAATCACGGTTCCCGAAAAACGTGGACGGACGATGTCGAGAATCTTCGGCAAGTCCGGCGCACCTGCCCATCCATTCGTATCCGCAATGTGGGTATACGCGACCTTGAAACCCTCGAGCATGTCGGCGACGTGAGAGTACGTCGCAGCCGGATCCGGATCGCGAACGTTGTTGTATTCCGCGAACGGCGAAATTCGCACGCCGACGCGACCGATCGGCATGACCTCGGAAACGTTCTCGAGGATTTCCTTCAGGAATCGCGCCCGATTTTCGACGCTGCCACCATATTCATCGTCCCGGTGATTGATCGTCGGCGACAGGAACTGGTGGGGCAGATAACCGTTTGCGGCATGAATCTCGACGCCGTCAAAGCCAACGGCCCGAGCGTGTTCCGCACCCCGCCGGAACTCCTGGATAACCTGTTGCACTTCCGCGTGGGTCATCGCGCGGGACGGCGTCGCATGGATCTTCGTATAAGCGCCATTGGCCAGTTGCGCCCAGACCTGGAGCTTCTCCAGGTCGTCGTTCACGCCGGACGGGGAAAGCGGCTGAGCGCCGTTCAACAGCGCAAACGAGCTGACGCGCCCCGAATGCCAGAGCTGGAGGAATATCTTGCCTCCGGCCTCATGGATCCGGTCGACGACATGCTTCCAGCCCTGGACCTGGGCGTCGGTATAGATGCCCGGCGCCCGTTCGAACGCATTGGACCACCGGCTCACGTTCGTTGCTTCCGAAATGATCAGGCCCGAACTGGCGCGCTGGACATAGTACTGGCCGTTAAGCTCCGTCGGAACGTCGCACTCTCCGGCACGGCTGCGCGTCATGGGTGCCATCACGACACGGTTGGCAAGCTCCAGATCACCGATCTGGATTCGGTCAAGAAGCGTAGGCATAGGGCCTCCTCGAGAAGAAATTTGACCGTATCAGGGGGGAAATCTGCATCGATTTGCATTGCTGGAAAGTATAAATTATCGACAGATAAATTAAAGATCAAAGACGCTGACCCGGGAGATGCAGGACGATGGGGGGAACGGGCGAGAGCCCCGCCAGCAAACGCTCGGCGGCAGATGGCCGGCGATGAGCAAAGAAGCTTTGCGGTCGGCGCAACGCCGTTGACGTCCCGGTCGTCGTCGATCGCCAACGCAGATGCCGTCGTCACGACAATCTTTTATGATGGAACGTCGCACGGATACTGGCGGGCGGCGAAACACGTCGCACCGGCCGCCACCGAAAGGATGACAGCAGTCCGAAGAGGCGAGCCGCTATGAATTCCGAAACACATTCCCACCGAACAGAGCACTGCACACGCATCCGGATCGCGCTGCTCAATTTGCACAGAACGCTGGTCGAGCTCGAACGGCGCGAGTACGAGAAGGTGTATGGGCACCAGTCCGCTGGCGACTTTCTTCAGGTGATGGCCTTCGACGATTCGATGAAGTGGCTGGAACCGCTCAGCCGGCTCATCGTCATGCTCGACGAAGCGCTGGATCAGCAGGGGGAACTGGAGCTGACGCCGACGGTGGTCGTGGCAAGAGCGCGGGAATTGCTCAAGCTGGACCGAGAGTCGACGGACGCATTCGCGACGCGATATCTGCACCACTTCGACAGCTCGGCCGACCTCGCGGTCGACCACACTGCATTGTTGAAACTGATCGGCACGGTTGCATAGCGGAGGTCATGTCAAGGCGATCGATACGCCCCCGGCGTTGGCAGATTCGAGCAAGGCATCCAGGATCCGTTGCGTCTTCATTGCCACGTCGGGCCAGAATCGATCGCGCTTTCCGGTGAGCACCAGGTCGGCGAAGGTCCGAAACAGGCCGGACTCCTGTGCGGAAGGGTGATTGTTGCTGTACTCCGGCAGCGAGATCGTCCGCTCGTGCCGCTCCAGATTGAAATAGCAGCCGCTTCCACCGAAGCTGTCGTTCCCCACGGCAAACGACACTTCATTTCCATAGTGCGGCAGAACGAAGTCCTTCAGGTGCAGGTACCCCTTCGAGCCGCTGATGTATGCCCATTGCTGACGGCTCGTGTTGAACGCGTTGTATAGCGTGGCCGTCACACCGCCGGCAAACTGCAGCGCGCCCTCGAACTCGACCGGCGTCACGCCCGAGCCATCGGGCCTTTGTACACCGTTCAGGATGCGACCACGCACTTCGACCGGCATTGCATAGTTCAATGCGAACAGAATGAGGCGGATGTTGTACCAGCCGACATCGCCGAGGCAACCGGCCGGTTCCACCACGCTGTTGCGCTGAATCCATGCATCGTCTGCGACGAAGCTGAAGTGGCTGGCAATGCGACGGATATCGCCGACGCTCGTACCGTCGTCGAGTATCGAGCGCATGCTCTGCAGTCGCGACGAATGCTGGAACATGACACCATCCATGACCTGCACGCCCGACGCATCCGCAGCGTCGACAATGCGCTGGAGATCCGTTGCATCAATGCCGCAGGGTTTCTCGATGACGATGTGCTTGCCCGCCTGCGCGGCCGTGACGGCCCATTCGGTCCGGACGGCAGTCGGCAACGGAATGTAAAGGGCGTCGATATCCTTGCGAGCGATCAGCGCCTCATACCCCGAGACCGCCTCGACAGGGTAAGCGGTCGGTACCGACGCCTGGCATTCGTCGATGAACCGCTGCGCGGTCTCGCCCGAACGGCTGCCAACCGCAACGATACGGCTGTTCCCGGCGTTGATGATCGAATGCCAGTTCTTTTTGGCGATGCTTGCCGCGCCCAGAATGCCCCACCGGCAAGATTCCTCAGCAGTTGCCATCATTCACGCCTCCCCGTTCACGTAGTCGATTCACGCCGACGAGGATTGCGAGGCCCCGGTCGGTGCACGTCAGCGACACTGCGAGTCGCTTCCAGCGTCATGGCTGAATGAATAAATTTCTCCCGTGACCGTCGCGAACACAGGCGACGCCGGACGCAATGCGCAGCGAATTCGTGCATCGTAGCCGTCGTCCCGGAGCAGGCCAAACGATCTTTATTTGCCTCCTTGTTAGTAAAATTTGACGAGAGCGACGCGAAGGAGAAATACCATGCACTGCAGCAGCACTATCACCTGCACGCGCAGCTCGTCAGCTATGCGGGCGACACGGGCATCGACATCGACCGCTATGCGGACGACGAGCCGCTGACGACGCAAACCGAAGGACTCACGTCTTACGTGGTGCGGCCAGACGGTAGCGGCAAGCCGCTGACCGCGGGTGACGTGCGGCGCAAGTTCGCGAGTGTTACGCGGGGCACCGACCTGATCCTCGTTGGCTCGCCGGATGAAGTCGCCGATCAGATCGCCGAGCACGCGCTGCAATCGACGACGAGCGGCTACATGCTTAATCCGCCGATCAGCCCCGGCACGCTGGACGATTTCGCGGAGCTGATCGTGCCGGAATTGAAGAAGCGCGGCCTGTACCGGACGACGGCTCCGGCCGGCACCTTCCGTTCGCGCCTGGGAGGAGGCAATCGACTGCCGGATAGCGCCTATGGCGCGTCATTCCGGCAGGATGGGGCGGGCGAGCGCTGACGATCGCGACGTGTCAACGAGCAACTGGCTGTCGGCCGAAATTCCACTCAACCGATAACGTGCCGCAGCAATCCCGCGGTGGCAACCCCGATGACGACTGTCGGCAACATCGGCAGGCGCGTCGCGGCGAGCAGCGTCATGGCCAGCGCGATCAGGTCGGCCGGTTTGCCGGAAACGAAGTGCGGAGCAATCACGGAAATCATCACGCAACCCGGTGCTGCCTCCATCACCGTGACGGCCCGCGGACTCAATTTGCGATTGCGAAAGACCATGTAGCCGGCCACGCGCGTCGCATAGGTGGATGCGGCCATTAGCACGATAGTCAAAAGGGTCATCGGATCGATCACGATATCTCTCCGAGAAACCATGCGGCAACCAGCCCGGAGATGGCGCCCGCGAGGACGTACCATGCCCCGGGCAGCATCAGGTACGTCGCGGCCGCAACGGCGAGGGATACCATCCACGGTCGCGCGGCGCGCAAGCCCTTCCACATCCCTCGCAACAGCACGAGAAATACCGCGGGGAAAGCCATCTGGAAGCCCCAGACCTCAACATCGCCGATCGTCGGGCCAAGGGCGGCCCCGACCGAGGTCGACACCACCCAGGTCACGTAGAGTCCCAGCGACACGCCGAGGTAGTAGCGCAGGCAGAACGCGTCGGCCAGGCCGGCTTTCGCGCGCTGACGCGCATCGGCCAATCCCATCGCCCAACTCTCGTCGCACATGAAGAACAGCGCAGGCAGCACTTCGCGTCTGGGGAGGCGCTGGAGGAAGGGCGCCAGAACCGCGCCCATGAGCAGATGCCTGCTGTTGACCAACAACGTAACGGCCACGATCAGCAGTACGTGTGGCGGAGTCGTCCATAGCGAAACGGCGGCGAACTCCGAGCCGCCCCCGAAGTTGAGGCCCGTCATGAGAGGCACTTCAAATGGATGAAAGCCCTTTTGCTCGGCTTGCGCACCCAATACCAGCGCGAAGGCTGCGAATCCGGCCATGACGGGCACGGCGTCTTTCAAGCCTCGCACGAGGTCGTCGGTGTCATGTGTCGATGTGCCGGCAGGGCGGCACGAGGAAATGCTGTCCATCAGTGATAATACGAATTGCGTGATCGAGTTGATATTTTCGACCAAAATCTCCGGCATTTGGTTGCGTTTATGCCCGTATTTTTTGTATTTTTGGCATCCGATGTGCAGTGTTATAGAAATCGTGGACTTGGGTGCTAATATTTTTTTGGTGGCGCATGCCGAAAATCTGTCCCCGATATACCGCCCCTGGTCACTGACGTCCCAGCATGTCAAGCATCCATTCATCAACGAGCATCCGCATGAACACGTCGTTCAGGTTCTTTCTGGTCGGCGCGTTCGGCAACGCGTCAGCGATCGTCATGTTGAAGTACCGGATGCCGTCCATCAGTGCGATCGCGACAAGCGCGCGGTCTGCATAAGAGTGGGGCAGCCGCACGCCGATGCGCTCACCGCACCGTTCGATGAAGGACACGATGAGATCGCGCCTTTCGACGCAGAGGGCGTTCATGCGTTGCCGGAAACTCGCGTCGCGCATTGCGTGCAGACGCGCCTCGGCCCAGATGATGTAGCTGTCGTCGTCGCGGTAATACCGCTCGACCAGCGACGCGAGCTGCGTTTGCGGGTCTTCGCCTGGCGGCGTGGCATCGAGCAACGCTTGGATGGCTTCCCGGAAGTGCTGGTGATCCGCCCGAAGCAGCTCGACGAACATATCGACTGTGTTGCTGAAGTTCGAGTAAAACGCGCCGCGGGTATAGCCGGCCCGCGCAACGATGTCCTCCACGCTGGTTGCAGCAAACCCTTTCTCGGCGATGCGCAGCGCTGCCGCATCGAGCAAGCGCCGCCGCGTTCGCTCGCGATTTTCTGTTCGCGTCAGCCGTTTTGGTAAAGGCGACAAAGCGCTCATCCCGGTGGGCGGCAACGGCCCGAAGCGGTATTCGGTGAAAGTCGCTTGGTCCCGCGCTTGCTATTTGCTCGCGACCGCTTCGAGTTCACCAGGCTGCCAACCGCCACCGAGCGCCTTGAACGCAGCCACCGCCGCGCGTGCCGATTCGGTTTGTGCCTGCACCCGTTCATCGGATGCGCGCAGCAGGCGCTCGTCGGCCTGCAACACTTCGACCAGGCTGACGACGCCATTCTGATATGCCGCAAACGACGCACCACGCGCCCGCCCGAGCGAGTTCACGCCGGACGCGAGCACGGTTGCCTGCTCGTCGCGTTTCACCAGTGCGGAGAACGCGTTTTCCACGTCCTCGGTCGCATGAAGCACGGCAAGCCGATAGGCGGCCAGGTTTTCTGCTGTCTGGCCCTTGGCCTGTTGGATCTGCGCGTTGATGCGACCGAAATCAAACAGGCGCCAGCGCAACCCGATCACGCCCGCGGCCTGATTCGCACCGCTCGAGAACAGGTTGCCACTGGCCACGGAGGTGGCGCTGCCGATCAATCCACTGAGCGACAGTTTGGGGTAGTACTCGGCGATGGCGACCCCGATGCGTGCGTTCGATGCCGCAAGGCGGCGCTCGGCCACGATCAGGTCGGGCCTGCGTGTCAGCAATTCGCCCGGAGATCCGGTAGCCGTGATCCGCGGGGTGGCCGGGATACCGCCAGCATCGGCCAGTTCGGCACGATGCGTACCGGGCTGCGAACCCAGCATGACATCCAGCGCGTTCATCGCGGCCTCCAGGCCGGTCTCCAGAACCGGGACGGACGCCTGAACTTGGGCGAGAGCGCCTTCGGCCTGGTTCACTTGAAGTTCGGCCGCCAGTCCCTTGCCATACAGAAGCCTGATGGTGGAGAGCAGATCCTGTTGCGTCCGCACCTGATCGCGCGCCACCCGCAGACGCGCCTGCAACCCGCGAATGCTGATGTAGATGTCGGCCGTTTGCGCGGCCACGGCCAATCGCGTCGCCACAGCACCCGCCTCCGACGCCCGATAGTCGGCGAGCGCCGCTTCTCGTCCACGACGCAGTCCCCCGAACACGTCCAGTTCCCAGCTTGCGTTGAAGTTGGCCTCGTAGTCATTGCCGTGGCGATCGAAGTCGGGCGCCGAATTCAACACGCGCCCCAATGGTGTTTCGACCGATTGATAGACGCGCGCCGCCTGGCCGCTGACCTCGCCCGACGGCAACAGCGCGGCGTTGGCTGCCCCGAGTCCCGCACGTGCCTGCGTAACGCGGGCCATGGCCTGCGCAAGATCGAGGTTCTGTTCCAGTGCCAGCGCCACGAACCGAGTCAGCTGCGGGTCCTCAAAGCCGGCCCACCAGATGGCGAGGTCTGAAGAGGCGCTCGCATGCCGCTGATCGACCGCGGCCTGGCCTTGAAATCGATCGGGCATCGCGACCTCGGGCTGAACATAATCGGGACCGACCGCACAGCCTGTCAGGACGCTCGCGGCAGTCAACACTGCGAGAATATTTTTACGGGGCATGGGTGCTCGCTGGCATAACCAAGGAGTGACCATAATACCAAATGGTCACTGGTTGTCCATGAGAGAAACTGGCGGTAATCTTGAGCCCATGAAAAATGCCGACCTTTCCCCCATCCCGGCGCGTGGCCCGGCCGACCACGACGTACGCGATCAGATCGTTGCCGCCGCCACCGAGCACTTCAGCCAGTACGGCTACGAAAAGACGACGGTCTCCGATCTGGCCCGTGCCATCGGTTTTTCGAAGGCCTATATCTACAAATTTTTCGAGTCGAAACAAGCCATCGGCGAAATGATCTGCGCCAACTGCCTGAGCCAGATCGAAGCCGAGGTGCGGGCGGCAGTCGGGGAGGCCGATTTGCCCTCCGAGAAGCTGCGGCGGGTGTTCAAGGTCTTCACCGAAGCGAGCCTTCGCCTGTTTTTCCAGGACCGCAAGCTGTACGAAATCGCCGCATCCGCGGCCACAGAAAACTGGCAGTCGGTCATTGCCTACGAAGCGCGCGTCCAGGCGCTGCTGCAGGAGATCCTGCTGGAGGGCAGGCAGCGCGGCGACTTCGAGCGCAAGACGCCGCTCGACGAAACCACGATGGCGATCTATCTGGTGATGCGCCCCTACCTCAACCCGCTGCTGCTGCAGCACAACTTCGATTACACCGCCGTCGCGCCCGCGCAATTGTCCAGCCTCGTGCTCCGCAGCCTGTCACCATGATGCGATCGAGATTGTGACCATTGACTAATTTGGTCACTAGAATCAAAATGAAAGTCCCAATTACTTCGTCAATGGGACTTTCATGCTTTGGCGTCGCCTCGCTCTCTCCGCAGTCGCTTCCACGCTGCCACTTGCGCTAGTCGCTTGCAGTGGAAAAGTACCGTCCGATCCGCGCACCGAGGCCCCCCTCGTGCGTACTGCCGTCGTGCAGGCAGCAGCCCCGGCCTCCCGCTCGTTCACAGGAACCGTCGCCGCACGTGTACAGAGCGATCTTGGGTTTCGCGTCTCCGGCAAGGTGCTTGAACGGCTCGTCGACACCGGACAATCGGTCAAGCGCGGTCAGCCGCTGATGCGCATCGATCCCGTCGACCTGAAGCTGGCGGCGCGCGCACGCCAGGACGCAGTCACCGCGGCGCGAGCACGGGCACTGCAGACTGCACAGGACGAGAACCGCTACCGCGAACTGCGCGGCACCGGTGCGATATCGGCATCGGCCTATGATCAGATCAAGGCGGCGGCAGATGCCGCCCAAGCCCAGCTCAGCGCCGCGGAGGCTGACGCCAACGTCGCGCGCAATGCAACCGGCTATGCCGAGCTCGTTGCTGACGGCGACGGCGTCGTCATGGAAACGCTGGCGGAACCGGGGCAGGTCGTCAGCGCGGGCCAGCCTGTGGTGCGCCTCGCCCATGCCGGCCGGCGGGAAGTCGTCATCCAGTTGCCGGAAACCCTGCGCCCGGCCGTCGGCTCGATCGCGCAGGCTGCGCTGTTCGGCAAGCAGGGCGTGATCGTTCCCGCGACGCTGCGCCAGCTATCCGATACCGCCGATCCTCGTACGCGCACCTTCGAAGCGCGCTATGTCCTGCAGGGTGCGTTGGCCGCCGCACCGCTCGGCGCGACCGCCACGATTGAGATACCGGACGCGCGCCCGGCGCTGCAAGGCGGCTTGCAGGTACCGATCGGCGCATTGCTGGATGCCGGCAAAGGGCCCGGGGTGTGGATCATCAACGGCGAGCCGGCCAAGGTTGCGTGGCGGCCGGTCGCGGTCGATCATCTGGACGACGACAGCGCCCGCGTATCCGGCGCACTCAAGCAAGGCGACCGCGTCGTCGCGCTCGGCGCCCAGTTGCTGCGTGAAGGCGAACAGGTGCGCGTGTCCGGCCAGGCCATCGCGATGGCAGGCGAGGGGGCCCGTCCGTGAGCGAAGGTCGATTCAATCTGTCGGCGCTCGCCGTGCGCGAGCGCGCCATCACCCTGTTCCTGATCTGCCTGATTTCGTTGGCCGGGCTCGTTTCCTTCTTCAAGCTGGGCCGCGCGGAAGACCCGGTGTTCACGGTCAAGGTGATGACCATCATCACCGCATGGCCTGGCGCCACCGCGCAGGAAATGCACGACCAGGTCGCAGAGAAGATCGAAAAGCGCATGCAGGAGCTGCGCTGGTACGACCGGACCGAGACCTATACGCGCCCCGGCCTGGCCTTCACGACCTTGACGTTGCTCGACAGCACGCCGCCGTCAGAAGTGCAGGAGCAGTTCTATCAGGCTCGAAAAAAGATCGGCGACGAGGCGAACAATCTTCCGTCGGGCGTCATCGGGCCGATGGTCAACGACGAATACGCCGACGTCACGTTCGCACTCTTCGCGCTGAAGGCCAAGGGCGAGCCGCAGCGCCTGCTAGTACGCGACGCGGAGACGCTGCGTCAACGGCTGCTGCATGTGCCTGGGGTGAAGAAGGTCAACATCATCGGCGAGCAGGCCGAGCGCATCTATATCCAACTGTCGCACGACCGGCTCGCCACGCTCGGCGTCAGCCCGCAGGACGTGTTCGCCGCGCTCAACGGCCAGAACGCGCTGACGCCGGCCGGCTCCGTCGAGACGCGCGGGCCGGAAATCTTCATTCGCCTGGACGGCGCATTCGACAAGCTGCAGAAGATTCGCGACACGCCGATCGTCTCGCAGGGTCGCACGCTGAAGCTGTCGGACATCGCCACCGTCGAGCGCGGCTATGAAGATCCGGCGACGTTCATGATCCGCAACAACGGCGAACCGGCGCTGCTGCTGGGCATCGTGATGCGCGACGGCTGGAACGGGCTCGACCTCGGCAAGGCACTGGACAGCGAGGTCGGCGCTATCAATGCCGGGTTGCCGCTGGGCATGAGCGTCACCAAGGTCACGGATCAGGCCGTGAACATCAGCTCGGCGGTCAACGAGTTCATGGTCAAGTTCTTCGCCGCGCTGCTGGTGGTCATGCTCGTGAGTTTCGTCAGCATGGGCTGGCGCGTGGGCCTCGTCGTTGCGGCTGCCGTACCGTTGACGCTGGCGATGGTCTTCGTCGTGATGGCCGCAACGGGCAAAAACTTCGATCGCATCACGCTGGGATCGCTGATCCTCGCGCTCGGGCTACTTGTCGACGACGCGATCATCGCGATCGAAATGATGGTGGTGAAGATGGAGGAGGGCTATAGCCGCGTGGCCGCCTCTGCCTATGCGTGGAGCCACACTGCGGCGCCGATGCTGTCGGGCACCCTGGTGACGGCGGTCGGCTTCATGCCCAACGGATTCGCACGTTCCTCGGCCGGCGAATACACCAGCAACATGTTCTGGATCGTCGGCATAGCGTTGATCGCATCGTGGGTCGTCGCGGTGGTCTTCACGCCCTATCTCGGCGTCAAGATGCTGCCCGACTTCGAGAAGGTCGAAGGCGGCCACGACGCACTGTACGACACGCCGCGCTATAACCGTTTTCGCCAGTTGCTGGCGCGCGTGATCGCACGCAAATGGCTGGTCGCTGGAACGGTCGTCGGCCTCTTCACGTTGGCTATCCTCGGTATGGCGGTCGTCAAGAAGCAGTTCTTTCCCGTCTCCGATCGCCCCGAAGTGCTCATCGAGGTGCAGATGCCCTATGGGACGTCGATCTCGCAAACCAGCGCCGCCACAGCCAAGGTCGAGGCATGGCTTGCCGGACAAAAGGAAGCCCGGATCGTCACTGCCTACGTCGGGCAAGGTGCGCCACGCTTTTATCTTGCGATGGGACCGGAACTGCCTGACCCGTCGTTCGCGAAGGTCGTGGTCCGCACGGACAGTCAGGATGAGCGCGATGCGTTGAAGGAGCGGCTGCGGCGCGCCATCGCCGACGGTCTTGCGCCGGAAGCGCGCGTGCGCGTCACGCAACTCGTGTTCGGCCCGTATTCGCCGTTCCCGGTGGCCTACCGGATCACGGGCCCCGATCCCGACAAGCTGCGCGGCATCGCCGCCGACGTTCAGCGCGTGATGGTCGGCAGCCCGATGATGCGCACGGTCAATGCCGACTGGGGCACGCGCGCGCCGACGCTTCACTTTACGTTGCAACAGGACCGTCTGCAGGCGGTGGGATTGACGTCCAGCGCCGTCGCGCAGCAACTGCAGTTCCTGCTGACCGGTGTGCCGGTCACTGCCGTGCGTGAGGATATTCGCACCGTACATGTCGTCGCGCGATCGGCGGGCGATGTGCGTCTCGATCCAGCGCGGCTCGGCGACTTCACGCTGGCGGGCGCCAACGGACAACGCATCCCGCTGTCGCAGATCGGCAAGGTCGACGTCCGGATGGAGGAGCCGATCATGCGCTGGCGCGATCGCGAGCCGACGATCACCGTGCGCGGCGACATCGCCGACGGCCTGCAGCCGCCGGATGTCTCGACCGCAATCAGCAAGCAGCTTCAGCCGATCATGGCCAAGCTGCCCAGCGGATATCGCATCGAACAGGCGGGCTCGATCGAGGAGTCAGGCAAGGCGACGACGGCCATGGCGCCGCTGTTTCCGATCATGCTGGCGATTACGCTGGTCATCATCATCTTCCAGGTTCGTTCGATCTCCGCGATGGTGATGGTGTTCATGACCAGCCCGCTCGGCCTGATCGGGGTCGTGCCGACATTGATTCTGTTCGGGCAGCCGTTCGGCATCAATGCGCTGGTCGGTCTCATCGCGCTGTCGGGCATCCTGATGCGCAACACGCTGATTCTGATCGGGCAGATCCACCAGAACGAACACGCGGGACTGGATCCGTTCCATGCGGTCGTCGAAGCCACCGTGCAGCGTGCGCGTCCGGTGATCCTGACGGCCATGGCGGCGATTCTCGCGTTCATTCCACTGACCCATTCGGTGTTCTGGGGAACGCTGGCGTACACGCTGATCGGTGGAACGTTCGCCGGGACGATTCTGACTCTGGTATTCCTGCCGGCCATGTATTCGATCTGGTTCAAGATCCGACCCGACGATACCGCGGGTTCGCGCAGAGGCCGGCATGAGCCGACATCGCCTGCCGAACCAACGTTGCAGGATGCTCTCGAAGTGTCCAATTGAACACTTCATCATTGCGATTTGTCATACCCAGATTCAGATGTCCACTTCCCAGCTAATTAAAAATGTCCGGTTTTCGTGGGTTGTTGCCTTGTCTTTTACGGGTTAAGGATCACGCAGTGTCGAAGAGCTGGTCCTGAACGGGCAGGGCGCTCACGCTCGTTCCACTGTCCTTTGCAGACCGCCGGCCCGGTTTGCCGGGTGGCGGTTGCGCCTGTTTGCGCTTTGCCAGATCCACGATCACCTGCTCGACGTCCGCTTGCGTGAACTCGCGCTGCTTCTTCTTGCCCGGTTCGCGCTCTTTCCGGTTGGTCCGGGTCGAATCGCCCAAATGTGTTCGGGAGGGCGCCTTACCGATCCGGCTGTTATCGCGTTGTGCCTGAATCGCCTGCGCGACCTGCAGCGCGTGACTCAAACGCTTGTGTTCCACGATTGCACCCTGATCGATCTCGGCCAGCCGGTCGTACTGCCTGCAAGGCAGCACGCGTGCATCCGCCCGCAGTTCAATACGTCCATCCGGGTACTCCCAGACATCGATATATCGATCGATCAGCTTCCGGTTCTCCGGCGTGTCGTCCAGCAGGTACATCACCCGGTCGTACTGCACCGTCAGCGACTTCGTCACTTTCCGCGTTTCGCGCCACGTGAACACCAGATCCAGATCCTCGTCGGCGCGCAGCGGCCGGTGCGTGTCGAAGCTGCTCTTCGGTGACTTCGCAAAGCGTGCGTTGTAGGCCGCCATGAAGGAGGGCGCGTAAGCGTTGGCGTCGGCCACCGTGTTGATTCCGCGCAGCCGCAGTTCCTTCACCAGCCGATCCTGGAGCGTCAGGTGCGCGCGCTCGACGCGTCCCTTGGCCGGGCTGCTGTTCGCGCAGAACGCGTCGATGTTCAACTCGTACATCGCCCGGCCGAAATGCGTCACGCTGCGGCCAGTGCGCTCGGCGCTGGTGTTGCGAAACACGCTGTACTTATCGCTGTATAACGCCATCGGCTTACCGTGGCGTTCGATGTACGCATGGGTCGCCTCGAAGTAGCTGAAGGTCGACTCGGTCGCCGTGAAGTGCAACTGCATCAGCCGGCTCGTCGCGTCGTCCACGTACACCAGCAGCGTGCAGGCCGGCGCCCGGTCCTCGAACCACGCATGCTCGCTGCCGTCGATCTGCACCAGTTCGCCCAGGCACGCGCGCCGTGCCCGCGGCTGATAGATCTTCGGCGGGCGCTGCCGCCTCGGCACCCATAGGCCGGCATCCGTCATCAGCCGCCGCACCGTTTCCTTGGCGAGGCGGATGCCGTGGCACTCGTACAGCTTCTCGCAGGCCAGCGTCGGTCCGAAATCGGCGTAGCGGTCGCGGATGATCGTCAGCGCCCGTTGAGCCAGTTCCTCGTCCAATCGCCGGTTGCCAGGACTGCCACGCTTGCGCGAGGCCAGTCCCGCCGCACCAGACTCGCAGTAACGCTCCACCAGCCGCTGGACCTGTCGTACCGTCAAGCCCAGCCGTTCGGCCGCACGTCCGGGCTTCAAGCCCGTATCCACCACGGCCTGAATCACCTTCAGGCGGTCGAGTTCTCGCATGTTCAATGTCACCAGTGTTGTTCGCTGCAAGGCCGGCTCCACAGTCCCATGAGGAACCGGCAAGCATACCGAGGGCAAAACGCGACATTTCTTATATGGTCGCCTCCCATTTGCAAGGCGATTTTGATCGTGGCGGGGAGGGTGGTTGCGGACTTATATCCGGACTCGATCGCAGGACGTGCCTGCCGGCCCCGATGGATTTCGCCGCAAGGTTCCTAATCTAAATAGCGGACTCGAAGTCCGAGAAATGTCTCAGGCTTGCCCTTGCGCGGTCCAACCTG
>NZ_JAAGPL010000252.1:0-11042 GCF_017104785.1 Burkholderia sp. Ac-20353
GCCGCGGCGCGCGCCGCACCGGCTGCGGCGTTGGCGGCAGCCACGGCGCTCGTGCTGCCGGCCGTGGGCACGGGCCGGTTCGCCGCGTTCGGTTTCAGCCAGCCGGCGGGTGCGACCGGTTCGGCGAGCGGCCGCTGCGCGGCCTGGCCGCGCGCATTCGCCCGTGCCTGCGGATCGGGTTTCCACAGCGTCGGGCGCGCAAACCGGCCGTTCTGGCGGGGCGCCATCGAATTGACGGTGTGCGCGGTGGTCGGCTGGACATCGCCCGCGCGGCGCACGCGGCGCTCGTCGTCGCGATGCAGCGCGTTGCGCGGCAGATCGGCGACGCTGCGCGCATCGTCGTCGTCGTTGCCGCGCGAGATTTTGAGCCCGAACGACGTGTCGAGCCACGCGGCGACGCGCTGCCAGCCGATGCCGGTCAGCCACGGCAGGCCGGCGAAGAACAGCACGACCATCGCGAGCGGCGTGCCGATGTGGCCGAGCACGCGTTCGAAGCCGGCCGCGAACGCGTGGCCGAGCAGGTTCGTGTCGGGGCCTGACAGCGCACTCGTCAGCGTGCAGCTCGCGACGAACACGCTCGCGAAGCCGAGCCATAGGCGGATCGAGCCGCGGCCGGCATGCCCGCCGCTGCCGGGCAGCCACGCTTGCGCGAGGCGCCAGATGAGAAGGATGAACCAGACGGCGGAAACGCCGAACCAGCCGAGAACGACCGTGTGCATGCTTTGAAACAGGAATGGGACGGGGAGCGCGACGCGCGACCCGCCGAGTTTAACCGGCCGACGAAGAAGACTCTAAGGCAGCGCGCTGCAGAACAGGCATCGCCCGATGCAACGCGCGGCGGGACGCGGTCAGCCCGCCGTCGTCCCGCGCGACCCCGGTGTTACGAGCCGCGGCGCGTGAAGATCAGCGTCGCGCCGTCGGCAGTGACGATCTGCAACTGCTGCGGCGCGCGCATCTGCACGCCTGCCTTCGTGACGTGCGCGAGCGCGTCGAGATAGGCGTGCTCGAGCTGGCCGCCGAGCGTGCCGGTGCAGGCCATCCGCGTGCCCGCGAGCGGACCGAAGCTCAGCACGCCGTTCTTGACGTCGTAGGTGCCCATGTAGCGGTTGCAGCCGGAGAACCCGGACGCGCGGCGCACGCCCGATTCGGTCGACAGCGCGAGCTTGATCGGTTCGCCGTTGTCGCCGTGCGGGACCGTGCGCGGCGTGCCGTCGGCGTTCTGCCAGCTCGTGAGCTCCCAGCTCGTGTCGTCGAGCAACTGGACGGCGGCGGGGTTGTACGGATCGGGCGCGGGGGCGGCGGCGTCGGGATGCGTCGGCATCGAGCAGGCGGCGAGAAGCGTGGCAAGCGTCAATACGCCGAGCGGCGCGCGCAGCGAGCGAAACAGACGGGTGCGCGTGCGTGCGGCTGCGGTCGGGTGGGGCATGAGCCTCGTTCCTCATCATATTCTGAACAAGGCGTAAGAGTAACGCACTCGCCTCGCGTCAGGCGAGGCGACCATCCGCGCGCGAATTCGTTCGCGGCCGGCCCGCGCGATGCAAGAGCGCGATTCGAGCACGGTACGAGCACGTTACGAACGGGGGCGAGCGCGGTACAAGCGGGGCACGAGGCGCGGTACAAAGCGGGCCCGTCCGGCGCCGGTGCGCGTGTTAACATCGCAGTCGTTTTCGACCTCCAACCTGAAGCGGGAAATCATCACATGCAGATCGGTCAGCGGCTCGGTACGCCGCTTTCGCCTTCGGCCACGCGCGTCATGCTGCTCGGCGCCGGCGAACTCGGCAAGGAAGTCATCATCGCGTTGCAGCGGCTCGGCGTCGAGGTGATCGCGGTCGACCGCTATCCGGACGCACCCGGCCACCAGGTTGCGCACCGCGCGCACGTGATCGACATGACCGACGCCGCCGCGCTGCGCGCGCTCGTCGAGACCGAGCGTCCGCACCTGATCGTCCCCGAGATCGAGGCGATCGCGACCGACGCGCTCGCGGCAATCGAGGCGGCGGGCATCGCCGAGGTGATCCCGACCGCACGCGCAACCCAGCTCACGATGAACCGCGAGGGCATCCGCCGGCTCGCCGCCGAGGAGCTCGGCCTGCCGACGTCGCCTTACGCGTTTGCCGATTCGTTCGACGCGTTTCGCGCGGCCATCGCGAAGATCGGCATGCCGTGCGTCGTGAAGCCGGTGATGTCGTCGTCGGGCAAGGGGCAGTCGGTCGTGCGCAGCGACGCCGACATCGAGCCCGCGTGGCAGTATGCGATGGCGGGCGGGCGCGTGAATCACGGGCGCGTGATCGTCGAAGGCTTCGTCGATTTCGACTACGAGATCACGCAGCTCACGGTGCGTGCGATCGATCCGGCCAGCGGCGATACGCAAACCTATTTCTGCGAACCGGTCGGCCACGTGCAGGTTGCGGGCGACTACGTCGAGTCGTGGCAGCCGCAGCCGATGTCCGCGGCGGCGCTCGCACGCTCGCGCGAGATCGCGCACAAGGTGACCGAGGCGCTCGGCGGGCGCGGGATGTTCGGCGTCGAGCTGTTCGTGCGCGGCGACGAGGTCTGGTTCTCCGAAGTGAGCCCGCGGCCGCACGACACGGGCCTCGTCACGCTCGCGTCGCAGCGCCAGTCGGAGTTCGAGCTGCATGCGCGCGCGATTCTCGGGCTGCCGGTCGACCCGACGCTGGGCGCGCCCGCCGCGTCGGCGGTGATCTACGGCGGGCTCGACGAGCGCGGCATCGCGTTCGAGGGCGTGCGCGACGCGCTTGCCGTGCCTGGCGCCGACCTGCGCCTGTTCGGCAAGCCGGAGAGCTTCGCGAAGCGGCGCATGGGCGTCGCGCTCGCGACCGGTGCCGATATCGACGAAGCCCGCGAACGCGCGAAGCGCGCCGCCGCGGCCGTCAAGCCCGTCTCGGCCCGCTGACGACAGGAGGCGCGCGATGCCTGCAACTTCGTTTGTGCGGTGTGTTGTGCGCTTCGGCGTCGTGCTCGCGCTTGGCGCCGGCCTCGCGGGCTGCGGCCTTGCCGCCGCACCATGCCGGGTCGCGTCGGCGGGGCTCAAGATCGTGCCGCTCGTCGGTCACGTCGCCGCTGCGCCGACCGATGCGTGCGCGGACGTCATCGATCCCTGATAACGATAACCGGCGCGCCCGGACGGGCGTGCTGTCACACCACGTCTCGTGAGAGGACCTGCATGATTCGTCAAACCCTCGCCACGCTTGCGCTGGCCGGACTGTCCGTGTCGATCGCACATGCCGCGCAGCTGACCGTCGAGGAAATCGACGCGGACGCGCGCCAGACGGCCGTCTACCAGTGTGCGAACCAGACGCAGCCGGTGCGCGTGTCGTACTGGCTCGCGGGCAACGGCCAGAGTTTCGCGCTCGTGCCGGTCAACGGCCAGCGCCTGCTGTTCGTCGACACCGTGTCGGCGTCCGGCGTGCGCTACCAGGCCGGCCGCTATACGTGGTGGACGAAGGGCAAGGAAGCGACGCTGCGCGACGAAATCGCCGACGAGAAGGCGCCGCCGCTGCTGTCCGGCTGCGTGCAGGTCGAGAAGAAAAAGAAGAAGGGTTGAGCGCCGGCTGGCGCCCCTGAATCCGCACGCCGGCCGGCGGGCCATGCCGGCGCGTGGCGTTGTGCGGCGTCGCGCGGCCGGCCGCGGAATCGCAGCCTGCGACATCCGCCTGTAACATCGATCGGCAACATTCGCCTGCAACGTCCGCCGACACCGGTCGCCGGCACCGGTCGCTGCCGCCGCGGCGACGTGCCCGTTTGGCTGTCACAGACAGTTTGCTGCGCAGTGCTACAATACGGCCCTTTCCGCCGGCATTCGCGCCGAACGGAGTCCGCACGGCCTGGAGCCCGGCGTTCGAATGAACCGGCCCCAAGCGCCAGAGCGGCGCCGCGCGGCGCGCCGCGGCTCCGTCTACTTCCGAAATGTGATTCGCGCAGGCCCGCCGGGCCGGCCTGATGCGTGTTGTCCCCGCCGCGCCTTTTGAGCGAAACGCTACCATGTCCGATTCTGTCGCCAAGCCAGTCGACGCTACCTTCGATCAATTCGGCCTTGCCGCCGACATCCTGAAAGCCATTACGGAGCAGGGCTACACGACGCCGACGCCGATCCAGGCGCAGGCGATTCCGGTCGTGCTCGCCGGCCGCGACGTGATGGGCGCCGCGCAAACGGGCACCGGCAAGACCGCGAGCTTCTCGCTGCCGATCATCCAGCGCCTGCTGCCGCAGGCCAACACGAGCGCGTCGCCCGCGCGCCATCCGGTGCGCGCGCTGATCCTCACGCCGACCCGCGAGCTCGCCGACCAGGTCGCCGCGAACGTGCACGCTTACGCGAAGCACACACCGCTGCGCAGCGCGGTGGTGTTCGGCGGCGTCGACATGAACCCGCAGATGGCCGAGCTGCGCCGTGGCGTCGAGATCCTGATCGCGACGCCGGGCCGCCTGCTCGACCATGTGCAGCAGAAGACCGCGAACCTCGGGCAGGTGCAGATCCTCGTGCTCGACGAAGCCGACCGGATGCTCGACATGGGCTTCCTGCCGGATCTGCAGCGGATCCTGAACCTGCTGCCGAAGGAGCGCCAGACGTTGCTGTTCTCGGCCACCTTCTCAGGCGAAATCAAGAAGCTCGCGTCGACTTACCTGCGCAACCCGCAGACGATCGAGGTCGCGCGCAGCAACTCGACGAACGCGAACGTCACGCAGATCGTCTACGACGTCGCCGAGGGCGACAAGCAGGCGGCCGTCGTGCAACTGCTGCGCGATCGCGGGCTCAAGCAGGTGATCGTGTTCTGCAACAGCAAGATCGGCGCGAGCCGGCTCGCGCGCAACCTCGAGCGCGACGGCGTGGTCGCGTCGGCGATTCACGGCGACAAGACGCAGATCGAGCGGATGCAGGCGCTCGACGCGTTCAAGCGCGGCGAGATCGAAGCGCTCGTCGCGACCGACGTGGCCGCGCGCGGCCTCGACATCGCCGAGCTGCCGGCCGTGATCAACTTCGACCTGCCGTTCAACGCGGAAGACTACGTGCACCGGATCGGCCGCACGGGCCGCGCGGGCGCGACGGGCGATGCGCTGTCGCTGTGCAGCCCGAACGAGCGCAAGCAGCTCGCGGACATCGAGAAGCTGATCAAGCGTCCGCTCGAGGTGCAGACGCTGTCGATCGACAAGCCGGCGCGGCACCGTCACGACGAGCGTGGCGGTGAGCGTGGTGAGCGTGCCGGTGAGCGCGGCGAGCGTGGCGGCGAGCGGGGTGGCCGCCGCGAGCGCGACGAGCATCGTGGCGCGTCGGGCCGCCGGACGTCCGGCGCCGAGCGCGGTCATCATCGTCGCCACGAGGCGCCGATCGATGATTTCTTCCTGAAGCCGTACGAGCCGTCGGCACCGGCGAAGCAGGCCGAAGAGCCGACGCATGCTCAGCCCGAGAAAAAGGGTCCGAAGCGCCAGGTGGCCGCGCTGCTCGGCGGGTTCGGGATGCCGCGCAAGCCGTCGGCGTAAGCGCAAGCGGTCGGCCGCGATCGAAAGGTTGGGCAAGACGGGTGCATGCGAACAGCATGCGCCCGTTTTTTTATTTGCGGGGTCGGATGGGGTGCGATACGGCGGTGCCTGGTCGGTCCTGAGTCGCCGACAATCGGTGCCGGATCGATTCCGGCGAGCTGGCGGGGCCCGCGCTTGTGCGTGGGCAATGGCGGAGCGTTAGTCTGCCTGCGGCCCGAAGCGCCGCGCCCATGCGGCCGTTGCCGCCGCGTAGAACACGTCGAGCGTTGCGCCCGGCAGCTCGCCATGGTCCGGCGCCAGGCCGAGATGCGCGGCCGCGGCTTGCAGCGCGGGCAGCGGATCGTCGCGCTCGAGCGCGATCGCGCCGGTCTGCTTGCTGAGCTTCTCGCCGTTCGCGTCGACGACGACAGGCACGTGCAGATACGACGGCGTCGGTACGCCGAGGCAGCGTTGGAGATAGATCTGGCGCGCGGTGGAATCGAGCAGGTCCGCGCCGCGCACGACGTGCGTGATGCCGGCATCGGCATCGTCGACGACGACCGCGAGCTGGTAGGCCCACAGGCCGTCGGCGCGCTTCAGCACGAAGTCGCCGACTTCGGTCGCGAGGTTCTGCGATTGCATGTGCTGCCAGCGGTCGTCGAACGTGACGACCGCGGCATCGCCGTCCGGCACCCGCAGCCGCCATGCGCGCGCGGGCTTGCCGTGCAGGCCAGACCGGCAGGTGCCCGGATACGCGAGCGTCGTGTGGCGCTCGTGCGCGGCACGCAGCGAATCGGCGATTTCCTTGCGCGTACAGCCGCATGGGTAGACGAGCCCCGTCGCGTCGAGCCGTTCGAGCGCGGCCGAATAGGCGGCTGCGCGCGTGCTCTGCCACACGGGCGGCTCGTCCGGCGTCATGCCGAAGTGCACGAGCGTCGCGAGGATGTCGTCGGCGGCGCCGGGCACCGTGCGCGGCCCGTCGATGTCCTCGATGCGCACGAGCCAGGCGCCGCCGTGCGCGCGCGCGTCGAGCCAGCTCG
This sequence comes from Burkholderia sp. Ac-20353, assembly GCF_017104785.1. Classification (NCBI taxonomy): domain Bacteria; kingdom Pseudomonadati; phylum Pseudomonadota; class Betaproteobacteria; order Burkholderiales; family Burkholderiaceae; genus Burkholderia; species Burkholderia sp. Ac-20353. The sequence goes on from NZ_JAAGPL010000252.1 coordinate 6,516, forward strand.
CGAGCGCGCCGACGAGCGAGCCGAAATGCAGCGGGCCGGTCGGCGACGGCGCGAAGCGGCCGCGATAGCCGTTCATCGAGGGGCGTGCCGGAACTTGCTTACGCCGCGCTGGCGGTGTTCGCGCAGGCCGGGCAGGACTCGCCCGGCACGAAGCTCGGCGATTGCTGCGCTTCGGGCGTCACGACCGCGCGACACGCGAAGCAGGTGACGTTCTCGGTGGGCTCGAGCTGCGGGTTCAGCGCGGTGCGATAGTCGAACACGAAGCAGTCGCCGTGATAATGCGCGCCGCCGACTTCCTCGAAATACTTGAGGATCCCGCCTTCGAGCTGGTACACGTTGTCGATGCCGACGTCCTTCATGTGGATCGCGGCCTTCTCGCATCGGATCCCGCCCGTGCAGAACGACACGATTGTCTTGCCTTCGAGGTCCGCGCGGTTCGCTTCGATGACTTCCGGGAACTCGCTGAATTTCGCGATCCGGTAGTCGAGCGCGTTGTCGAACGTGCCGACGTCGACCTCGAACGCGTTGCGCGTGTCGAGCATCACGACCGGACGGCCCGCGTCGTCGTGCCCGCGGTCGAGCCAGGCCTTCAGCGTGCGCGCGTCGACGAACGGCGCGCGGCCGAGTTCCGGCTTGATCGCGGGCTTCTTCATCGTGATGATCTCGCGCTTCAGGCGCACGAGCATGCGGCGGAACGGCTGCGCATCGGACAGGCTTTCCTTGAATTGCAGCGTCGCGAACTTGCCTTCGAACAGCGGTTCGTGGCGGATGTAGTCGATGAACGCGTCGGCCGCGTCGCGCGTGCCGGCGATGAACAGGTTGATGCCTTCCGGCGCGAGCAGGATCGTGCCGCGCAGGCCGAGTTCGGTGCAGCGGGCGGTGACGAGCGGGCGCCATTGTTCGTTTGCGTCGAGCGACACGAAGTGGTAGGCGGCGAGATTGACGATACTCATGATGATCGGACGAGAAAACGGCCGCGCCCGTGCGGCGGTCGCACGGAGGCTCGCAAAAAGGGGTGCGAAGCCGGGCGGATAGGTCGAAAACCCGTATTATCCCGCAAACCGCGCACAATCCGGCACCTGGCCGTCCGGCCAGTGGCGCGGCGGGTCGTCGCGCCCTCGGCCGAACGGCCAACGGGGGGATTTTTTGGGCAGCCTGCATGGCGACGCGGCTACAATAGCGCCCATGTCAGATCCCCGTTTCGTCCATCTTCGCGTTCACTCCGAATTCTCGATTGCCGACGGCATCGTGCGTCTCGACGACATCGTCAAGGCGGCGGCCAAGGACGGTCAGGGCGCGCTCGCCCTCACCGATCTCGGCAATGCATTCGGCCTCGTCCGTTTCTACAAGGAAGCCCGCGGCAAGGGCATCAAGCCGATCGCCGGCTGCGACGTCTGGATCGCCAATCCGGACGATCGCGACAAGCCGTCGCGGCTGCTGCTGCTCGTCAAGGACAAGCGCGGCTATCTGAATCTGTGCGAGCTGCTGTCGAAGGCGTGGCTCACGAACCAGTATCGCGGCCGCGCGGAGCTCGACGCGAGCTGGCTCGACGGCGAGTTCGCGCAGGGCCTGCTCGCGCTGTCGGGCGCGCAACAGGGCGACATCGGCCTCGCGCTCGCGGCCGGCAACGAAGAAGCGGCGCGCCGTCACGCGGCGCGCTGGGCGAAGGTGTTTCCAGGCGGCTTCTACATCGAGCTGCAGCGTTATGGCCAGCCGGGCGCCGAGGCGTACATCCAGCAGGCGGCGACGCTTGCCGCGGAGCTGAAGCTGCCGGTCGTCGCGACGCATCCGACGCAGTTCATGACCGACGACGATTTCACCGCGCACGAGGCGCGCGTGTGCATCTCGGAAGGCGACATCCTCGCGAATCCGCGGCGCCAGAAGCGCTTCACGACCGACCAGTACTTCCGCACGCAGGACGACATGGCCGCGCTGTTCGCGGACCTGCCGTCCGCGATCGCGAACACGGTCGAGATCGCGAAGCGCTGCAACCTGACGCTCGAGCTCGGCAAGCCGAAGCTGCCGCTGTTCCCGACGCCGGATGGCATGTCGCTCGACGACTACCTGATCCAGCTGTCGAAGGAAGGGCTCGAAAAGCGGCTCGAGCAGCTGTTTCCGGATGCCGCCGAGCGCGACGCGCAGCGCGATACGTACTACCAGCGGCTCGAGTTCGAGTGCGGGACCATCACGAAGATGGGCTTCCCGGGCTACTTCCTGATCGTTGCCGACTTCATCAACTGGGCGAAGAACAACGGTGTGCCGGTCGGCCCCGGGCGGGGGTCGGGCGCCGGTTCGCTCGTCGCGTACGCGCTCGGCATCACCGATCTCGATCCGCTGCGCTACAACCTGCTGTTCGAGCGCTTCCTGAACCCGGAGCGGGTGTCGATGCCCGACTTCGACATCGACTTCTGCCAGCACGGCCGCGATCGCGTGATCCAGTACGTGAAGGAGAAGTACGGCGCGGATGCGGTGTCGCAGATCGCGACGTTCGGCACGATGGCCGCGAAGGCGGCCGTGCGCGACATCGGGCGCGTGCTCGACCTCGGCTACATGTTCACCGATGGCATCGCGAAGCTGATCCCGTTCAAGCCGGGCAAGCACGTGACGATCGCCGACGCGATGAAGGAGGAGCCGCAGCTCCAGGAGCGCTACGACCACGAGGACGAAGTCCACCAGCTGCTCGATCTCGCGCAGCGCGTCGAAGGGCTGACCCGCAACGTCGGGATGCACGCGGGCGGCGTGCTGATCGCGCCCGGCAAGCTGACCGATTTCTGCCCGCTGTACACGCAGGGTGACGACGGCGGCGTCGTCAGCCAGTACGACAAGGACGACGTCGAAGCGGTCGGCCTCGTGAAGTTCGACTTTCTGGGCCTGACGACACTGACGATCCTCGACTGGGCCGAGCGCTACATCCGCCGGCTCGATCCGTCGAAGGCCGACTGGTCGCTCGCGCAGGTGCCGCTCGACGATCCCGCGTCGTTCCAGATCCTGAAGAAGGCCAACACGGTCGCCGTGTTCCAGCTGGAAAGCCGCGGCATGCAGGGCATGCTGAAGGATGCGCAGCCCGACCGCTTCGAGGACATCATCGCGCTCGTCGCGCTGTACCGTCCGGGCCCGATGGACCTGATCCCGAGCTTCTGCGCGCGCAAGCACGGCCGCGAGAACGTCGAATATCCGGACGACCGCGTCGTTCCGGTCCTGAAAGAGACCTACGGGATCATGGTCTATCAGGAGCAGGTGATGCAGATGGCGCAGATCATCGGCGGCTACTCGCTCGGCGGCGCGGACTTGCTGCGCCGCGCGATGGGCAAGAAGAAGCCCGAGGAAATGGCCGAGCATCGCGAGATCTTCGCCGAGGGTGCCGCGAAGAACGGCCTCACGCGCGAGAAGTCCGACGAAATCTTCGACCTGATGGAGAAGTTCGCGGGCTACGGCTTCAACAAGTCGCACGCGGCCGCCTATGCGCTGCTCGCGTACTTCACCGCGTGGCTGAAGGCGCATCATCCGGCCGAATTCATGGCGGCCAACATGACGCTCGCGATGGACGACACCGACAAGGTGAAGATCCTGTTCGACGATTGCGTCGTGAACAACCTTGCGGTGCTGCCGCCGGACATCAACCAGTCGCATTACCGTTTCGAGCCGGTCGCGGAAGCGGACGGCAAGCGCTCGCGCACGATCCGCTACGGCCTCGGTGCGGTGAAGGGCAGCGGCCAGAACGCGATCGAGGAAATCCTGCGCGCGCGTGAGGAGAAGCCGTTCGCCGACCTGTTCGACTTCTGCGAGCGGATCGACCGTCGCGTCGTGAACCGCCGCACGATCGAGGCGCTGATCCGCGCGGGCGCGTTCGATTCGCTGAACGCGAACCGCGCGCAGTTGCTCGCATCGGTGTCGCTCGCGATGGAGGCGGCCGACCAGGCAGAGGCGAACGCCATGCAGGCGGGCCTGTTCGACATGGGCGCCGAGTCGCCGCACGCGCATGCGCTCGTCGACGAGCCGGCCTGGGACGACAAGCGCCGCCTGCAGGAAGAGAAGGGCGCGCTCGGCTTCTATCTGTCCGGCCACCTGTTCGACGCGTATCGAGGCGAGGTGCGGCGCTTCGTGCGCCAGAAGGTCGGCGAACTGAAGGAGGGGCGCGACAAGCTCGTCGCGGGCGTGATCGCGTCGCTGCGCACGCAGATGACCCAGCGCGGCAAGATGCTGATCGCGCTGCTCGACGACGGTTCGGGCCAGTGCGAGATCACGATCTTCAACGAGCAGTTCGAGGCGAACAAGGCGCTGTTCAAGGAAGACGAGCTGCTGATCGTGCAGGGGCAGGCGCGCAACGATGCGTTCACGGGCGGCATCCGCTTCACCGCCGACACGGTGATGGACCTCGAGCGCGCACGCAGCCGCTATGCGCAGGCCGTGCGGCTGACGATGAACGGCAACGCGGACGCGGCCGCGCTGCGCCGCGTGCTCGAGCCGCACGTATCGAAGGACGAGCCGTCGGCGGCAGGTGCCGTCGACGCGCCCGCGCCGCGCGGC